>SXRG01000085.1 GCA_005793645.1 Burkholderiales bacterium | reverse complement strand
TCGCACGGTTCGCGCCTGATCCTAGAACGCTTGGGTGTCTGGACTTGGCTGGATTTGCAGGTTACGCCGATCACCACCATCCATGTCTCTCAGCGGGGGCATCTGGGTCGCACCTTGTTGAACGCGGTCGATCTGGATGTGCCGGCCATGGGTTATACGGTCTCGTATGAGGATCTGCATGCGGCCTTAGCCGAGCAGGCCATCGAGACCGGAGTGGAGGTTCGTTATACGGCATCGGTGACTGAAGTCGAACCGGGTCGCGTGACTTATCGGCAAGGTAATGCCACAGCGGACTTGATGCCTGATCTCGTGGTTCTCGCCGATGGTGGGCGTGGCTTGCCTTTGCCATCGGTAACTGAAAAGGATTATGGACAGAGTGCCGTGGTGTGCTGGGTGGTGAGTGCACGGCCTCATTCCGGGCGTGCTTACGAACGATTCACCCCCGAGGGACCTATCGCCTTGTTGCCTATGGGGTCGCGCTATGCCTTGGTGTGGACAACTTTGGCCGAGCAGGTGGCCAATCGACTTGCCTTGTCGGATGCGGATTTCCTGGAGGCACTTTATGCCGCTTTCGGCGAGAGACAGGGGCGTTTTGTTGCGGCCGGTGCGCGGACGGCCTTCCCCCTGCGTATGGCCTTGCGTGGGCCGGGCGATACCGCAGGTCTGATTCGTATTGGTAATGCGGCGCAGCTCCTGCACCCGGTGGCTGGACAGGGTTTCAACCTGGGCCTGCGTGATGCGTGGCAATTGGCCGAGTGTGTTTTGGATAGCCCATCCGGTCCCTTGGATGGGGGGGATCTCCTTGAGCGTTATGTTCGGGCGCGCGGCGCAGATGTATCGGCGGGTGCGCGCATGACTGATTTTCTGGTGGATGTGTTTGCCCAGGATCCGCCTGTCATCGCCAGCGTGCGTGGGATGGCCCTAACCGCGTTGGACCTGCTGCCGCCGCTCAAGAACAGTTTTGCGCGCAAGATGATGCATGGGGTGCGGACATGGTAAGGGCACAGTTCAAGCGCGATATTGTCATCCTTGGTGGTGGGCTCAATGGTGCGGCTTTGGCTTTGGCGCTGAGCTATGGCCCGCATGAGGTGACGCTGGTGGAACCCTGCCCTCCATCTTCCCCCGCGGCGGATTGGGATGCGCGCATCTATGCCTATTCGCCAGGCAATGTGGCCTGGTTGCGGGGTCTTGGGGGCTGGACAGATACGCTGCGCCAGCAACCGCTCCATGCCATGCGCGTTCACGGTGATGCACAGGGGCAATTGACCTTTGATGCACTGGAGACGGGGCTTCCAGCACTGGCTTTTATGGCCGAGAACGGCAGGTTGCAGTGGCAGATTTGGCAGGCACTGCAGGCCCGCGGCGTTCAAATTGTGAGCGAACGACCGGTTGCGGTGGAGTGGGGTGAGCGTGGTGTGGTGCATCGCGTCTGTTGCGACGCGGGTACTGAGCTCGAGGCCCGACTGCTGGTGGCCGCTGACGGGGCTCATTCCTGGCTGCGACAGCAGGCCGGTATCGGTCTGGATGTCGAGGATTATTGCCAATCGGGTCTCGTGGCTAACTTTGAATGCGAACATCCGCATCGCGGCATTGCTTGGCAATGGTTCAGATCCGACGGCATTCTGGCGTATCTTCCATTACCTAACCGGCACCTGTCCATCGTCTGGTCTACGCCAACTGAGGCCGTGGCAGCGCGCCTTAGTCAGTCGCCCGAGGCCTTGGCGCACGAGGTGGCCGAGGCGGGGGGGCGGGTCTTGGGGGATTTGCGTCTGATTACGCCGGCGCAGGCCTTTCCGCTCAAACGCCGTTTGGCCCATGAATGGGTGCGGCCTGGTCTGGCTCTACTCGGCGATGCGGCGCATACCGTGCATCCTCTGGCCGGACAGGGTGTCAATCTGGGCTTTCGGGATTCGCGGCTGCTCGCTGAAATGCTGGCCTCCGGGGGGGATCCAGGGGAGATTGGTCGGCTACAATCTTACGCCCTGCGGCGACGCGAGGATGTGTTGAGTATGCAAGCGGTTACGGGCAATCTGAAACGCAGTTTTTACGAGCTAGGTGCCCCGTTTGGGGCCTGGCGTAACACAGGTATGACGATCGTGAATGCATTGGGGCCCCTGAAACAGGCGTTGATGCGACATGCCGTCCAATGAATTGCAGCGAGAAAGGTGATAAAGATATGACGAGGATGTGGATTGTTACAGCCCTGATGATGATGGGTACGGGGGCCTGGGCGGATGAGGCGGCGGTGCGTGCAGCCGCCAATAGCCTGGCGCCGGATGTGAAGGTGACTTCGATACGCCCGACGCCGGTGGCGGGGATGAATGAGGTGGTGTTGAATGGTCAACAGGGACCGATGCTGGTGTATATCAATGACAGGGGTACCTATGCGTTTGCAGGGGAGTTGATTGATATCCTGAAGGAACGCAACCTGACCGAGGAGCGGGTTGAGGAATTGACTCGGGTGAAGTTCGACAGTCTGCCTCTTGATAAGGCCGTCAAGGTCGTCAAAGGCAAGGGCAATCGGCGTTTGGTGGTCTTTTCGGACCCTGATTGTCCGTATTGCCGGCGTTTAGAGAAGGAATTGGCCAAGGTGGACGATGTGACGGTGTATACCTTTCTTTATCCCATCGCCCATCCGGCTGCGATTCCTAAATCAAAACAGATTTGGTGCGCGGCGGATCGTGGCAAGGCCTGGACGGATTACATGTTGAACGGGGCTCTGCCGGCCAATAAAGGCGACTGTACCCATCCTTTGGACGCGGTTATGGCCTTGGGGCAAAAGATGCGGGTCAATGGCACGCCGACCCTGATCTTTACCAATGGTCGTCGTATTCCGGGCTTTGCCCCTGCTGACCGCATTGAGACCCTGCTACAGGAGGCAATGCGCTGAGCGCACTTCAATGCTGAGTTATCGCCACGCCTTTCATGCGGGAAACCATGCCGATGTGCTCAAGCACTTTGTGCTGGTGCGTCTGCTGCGTTACCTGAACCAGAAGGCGAAGCCTTATTGGTATATTGATACCCATGCCGGGGCCGGAGCCTATGGCTTGGATGCGGGTTATTCCACCAAAAATGCGGAGCACGAGCAGGGCATTGCCAGGCTCTGGACACAGACCGATTTACCTGAGCCGCTGGCGGACTATGTTGACCTGATCCGCGGCCTGAATCCATCCGGAGAGCTCAAGCTGTATCCAGGCTCGCCTTATCTCGCCCGGCAATTGCTTCGGCCTGAAGATCGGATGCGCCTTTTTGAAATGCATCCGACCGACATTGAGTTGTTGGGGCGCACCTTTCTGGACAAGCGCCGTGTGCAGGTAACGCTGGGAGATGGGTTTGCAGGGCTGAAGTCACTGTTACCGCCCCCGCCGCGCCGTGCGCTGACCTTGATCGACCCGTCGTATGAGGATCGAGGCGATTACGCTCATGTGGTTGAGTCCATGAAGGACAGTCTGAAACGCTTTGAAACCGGAATTTATGCCATCTGGTACCCGCTTTTGGGGCGGGCTGATGCACAACGCTTGCCAGAACGCCTTCATGGCTTGGCTTCCAGCTGGCTGGATGTCCGCCTGGAGGTATATAAACCGGTGACCGGTGAGTACGGGATGTATGGTAGTGGCCTCGTGGTGATTAATCCTCCTTGGACCTTGGCGGCGGAGCTGCGGACTTGTTTGCCAATCTTGCAGGATAGATTGGCGCAAGGGGTGGCCGTTTTTCGTCTGGAGCACTCGGAAGACTGACCATGTCAGACTCGCTTGTCATGCAGGCCCGCTATGCTGTGTTTTACCGTGCGTTGCTTTTTTCGTTGGCCGTGCATCTGACAACACTGGCCTGGGTTCAGCCATTAACACGGGTTGATGCGATACCGTTACCAATCCTTGAGGCACGGCTTGAACCTCAGGTAGAGCCCCGACTTGTATCCAAATCCATGCCCGTGGTGCACAAACCTGTGCCTGTGTTTAGCCCGCCCGACCTGTCGCAAGCGGCACCAGTACCAGTAGCAGTACCGTCGCCTGTAACCATTCCCACTGTGCAAGCATCACCATCCGTTGTGATGCCTACGACTTTGCTATCGGTCCCTACGCCGTCACAAACCGTGGCTGTGGCGCCAAAACCTTCACTTGCCATGACAGCGGTGCAACTCCCTCCAGTCTTGGAAGTGCCTCGCATCGTTCAAGATGCTGAATGGTATCCGGCGCGCAAGCTAGATGCCGTACCGCGACGCCTGGGCGGGGCGCAACCGAAGTATCCTGAATCCGCTCAACGCCATGGCGTGACGGGGATCTTGAAAGTACGTATGCAGGTCAATACATTGGGCGAAGTTGAATCCGTGGAGATCGTGTCCGCTCAGCCGGAAGGTGTGTTTGATGCAGCTGTGTTGGCCTTTTTCAAGACAGCCCGCTATCAGCCACCGCAGCGCGATGGCCGCCCAGTGCGAGCCATTATTGATGAACGGGTCAGCTTTGTGTTGAATGACGCATTTTGATCAGTTGGTGTTGCGTAGGAGTGGGTAGTCCTTGGGCAGAAGGACCCACATGCGCCCCTTTTGTTTCATGGCACCGGCCTTTTTTCCGGCGTCGTCACCAAATCCCCAGAAGAAGTCGGCACGCACATTGCCGCGAATGGCCCCACCGGTATCCTGTGCCAACATCAGGCGGTTGAGGGGTTCAGTGGAGTTTGGCTGGGTTGTGGCCAGCCAGACCGGTGCGCCCAAAGGCATGCCGCGCGGGTCAATGGCAATGCTGCGTTCTCCGGTCAGCGGAACGCCGAGGGCACCGAGAGGGCCGTTGCCGTTGCTAGGTAATTCACGGAAAAAGACTTGGCTGGGGTTGGTATTGAGGAGTTCGCTTAGACGATCCGGATTGCGCCGTACCCAATCCTTGATGCCTTGCATGGAGGCTTGCGCTGCGGTGAGTTCGTTTTTTTCGATCAGCCATTTTCCAATGGATTTGTAAGGGTGACCGTTTTGGTTGGCATAGCCGATCCTCATGAGTTCGCCGTTTTCAAGTTGCAGTCGACCGGAACCCTGTATTTCAAGGAAAAACAGTTCGACGGGGTCATCTACCCAGGCGATCTCTTTACCCCCGACACGGGGGGCCTTGCCGCTGGAAAGTTCAGCTCGGCTGTAATAGGGGATGACCTTGTTGCCTTCCAAGCGGCCGCGGACGCGCTGGTTCTTGAGTTCCGGGTAGAGCGTGGCCAGATCAATGATGAGCAGGTCATCCGGAGGGCCGTAGAGTGGGAAGCGATATTTCCAGTTACGGGTGCGGCTGCCACGCAGTAAGGGTTCGTAGTAGCCCGTCACCAGGCCTTCAAGGCTGCCGTCGCCTTGCTGGATCTGATGGGGGATGAACCAGGTCTCAAAAAAAACTTGCAGCGTCTCGGTATCAGGATTGCTCAAGGTCTCGCTGGCGCGGCAGGGGGCTTGCCAGACAGTTTGATTGCGTAGGGTCTTGCAGGAGTGTTGCAGGGCTGGCCAGGCGCGGGTCAGGTCATCGTTGCGCCAGCCGGGGAGGTCGTTCCAGTCAGCGCGCTTGAGCCAGGGCATGGCCGCTGGTGTGGTCTTTGTAGTCGATTCGGTCGGGCTATGGATGGGCGCGTCAGGGCTGACGGTGACGGTGGGTGGCGTTGAATGGGTACCCTGGATGGGGGCGGGTGGTCGGGAGCTAAAGAGGCCGCAACCAACGAGAAGAAGGGGTAGGAAAAGTATGAATCGGGACATGGGCACCCATTATAGGGGCAGATGATGTCTGCTTGGTTAATGCAGGACGCGTGGGATGCTGAGGAGGAATTCGGGGATCTCGACCTCAAATGAGTGGCCATCTTCGGCGGTCATTTGATAGTGGCCATGCATGTTTCCCATGGGGGTGGCGATGGCCGTGCCGCTGCGGTACTGGAAGGATTCACCTGGTTTCAGGATGGGTTGCTCACCGACTACACCCAAGCCGCGTACCTCCTGAATCTGTTGTAATGCATCGGTGATGACCCAGTGGCGCGAGATGAGTTGCGCTGTGATTGTGCCGCTGTTCTTGAGGGTGATGGAGTAGGTGAAGACATAGCGATCATTGGCTTCATCGGATTGTTCGGGCAGGTAATCTACCTGCGTTGTCACGGTAATATGATATTTGCGGGATTCGGCCATGGGGGTATGTTCCATACTGCGGGCCAGAATTGCAACCCGTTGCGCGTTGTTGTTTTTATCAAGTAAACATCTTTGGCTCATTCTATGTTGGCTGGGAAATATGTTGGTTGAAAATATTGTGACCTATCCTGATGGGATTCACACCCTAGATTCCGGCTATGTGCGAAGTGGATTGGCGGCAATTCATGTCTTGATCCGCGCCGGGCGGGTAGCCATTGTCGATACCGGAACCTTTCACTCGGTACCCGGGGTGTTGGCCTTTTTGGAGGAACGGGGGCTGACAGCCGAGGTCGTCGATCTGGTGCTTGTTACCCATGTCCATCTGGATCATGCCGGGGGTGCCGGCCGGTTGATGCAATGCTGTCCAAATGCGCGGCTGGTTGTTCATCCGCGGGGTGCCCGGCACATGATCGACCCAAGCCGTTTGGTTGCAGGGACGACTGTGGTGTACGGTGAAGCGGCCTTTCATGCCCTGTATGGCGAGATCGTCCCCGTGGCGGCTGAACGCGTTATTGAGGCAGGTGAAGGCTTCAGTCTTGATTGGGCCGGGACGACGCTGACCTTTCTTGATACCCCAGGCCACGCTCGACACCATTATTGCGTCCATGAGCGCCATGCGAATGTCTTTTTTACGGGGGACTGTTTCGGGATTTCTTATCGGGAATTTGATACGGATGGCCGGGCCTTTATCTTCCCGACGACGACCCCGGTGCAGTTTGATCCATCCGCTGCGCATGCCACGCTGGATCGTCTCCTGGCCTCGTCTCCCTCGGCCTTGTTTCTGACACATTGGGGGCGGGTTACTGAACTGCCGCGTCTTACGGCGGATCTGCACGAACTCTTGGATCGCTTCGTGGATCTCACACGATCCGCGCCGGACGATGGAGAAATCGCACAGGCTTGGCTCAAAACGGCGTTAGGTGATTTGTTATGGGCGCGTTTGCAGGCGCACGGTTGGCTGGGAACGCAATCCCAGGCGCTGTCCTTGTTGGACAACGATCTGGAACTTAACGCTCAGGGTCTGCTGTACTGGCGGGAGTACGGATAATGCCACTCATCCATGGAACAGGGGCATACGGGCATGCTGGAGGGGGAATCCTTGCGGTAGAATGGCTGACCTGTTTAAACGGAGCCTTCCATGGACTTTCAAATCGCCCCTTCCATTCTTTCCGCAAACTTCGCCCGTTTGGGCGAAGAGGTTGACAATGTCCTAGCCTCCGGCACTGACATTGTTCATTTCGATGTCATGGACAATCACTAACAACGATCAATTTGACGAACTCTACCTTCGCTATGAAAACGACAATACTATTTCCAAGAAGACAGTTCCGGCCATGGAGTTGTTTACTAACCTGTTAAAAGAACGTGCAGAAACTGGTCGCATCTACATCATGAACATCGACCACTGCAACAGCCACAGCAGTTTCCAAGATTCCGTGAAGATGAGCAATCTCTGCCAAGAGATTACACTACCTACAGATCCAATCCAAACACTTGATGACAGCAAAGGTGAAATTGCTCTTTGCATCCTGTCTGCTATCAATGTAGGTAATTTGCGCGAACTAGATGACCTCAAGAATCTATGTGACCTTACAGTTCGTGCCTTGGACGAGATCATTGACTATCAGCGTTATCCTGTGATTGCCGCAGAATTGTCTACCAAAGCACGTCGTAGTCTTGGCATTGGCTATATTGGCCTAGCACACTACCTTGCCAAGAAGAACCTACACTACCGTGATGTAGAAGCCTCACAGGCAGTGAATCGTTTAACAGAAGCATTTCAGTATTACTTGATTCGCGCCAGTGTTCAATTGGCTCAAGAAAAAGGTCGTTGTTCAGCATTTGACAGAACCAAGTATGCACAGGGTATTTTGCCTGTGCATACCTATAAGCATGATGTTGACGAATTCCTGGGAACAGATCTACACTATGACTGGGAAGCACTACGCAAGGAAGTCTTGGCGCACGGCATGCGCCACAGCACACTATCAGCACAGATGCCTAGTGAGTCTAGTAGTGTGGTTTCAAACGAAACCAACGGCATTGAGCCTCCACGTGCATACATGAGCACCAAGAAATCCAAGAAGGGTCCACTCAAGCAGATCGTTCCACAGTATGGTAGTCTCAAAAATGCCTACACATTCCTTTGGGATGAAGGAGTCAATGAAGGCTACATTCGTATTGTATCGGCCATGCAAAAGTATTTTGATCAAGCCATATCAGGCAATTGGAGTTACAATCCCAAACACTATGAAAATGGTGAAGTGCCAATGAGTGTGATGTTCAAAGACTTGCTCACTACCTACAAGTATGGTTGGAAGACTTCATACTACCACAACACCTATGATGCCAAAGGTGAAGACGAAGACAACATCGTAGCCGCCAGTATGATGGTTCAGCCTGTAGTTCCTCAACCAGCCGACAACGCAGAAGCCTGCGAAGCCTGCACCATTTAAAAAGAAAAACTCATGACTGCTACTGTATTCAATCAACTCAAAGTCGACTTCACCAAACAACCTATGTTC
>SXRG01000084.1 GCA_005793645.1 Burkholderiales bacterium | reverse complement strand
TGTAAAGGCGGCATGGCCTGGGGTATCGACGATGTTGATGTGGGTGCCTTCATAATCCACCGCCGTGTTCTTGGCGAGGATGGTGATCCCGCGTTCTTTTTCAAGGTCATTGGAGTCCATCACCCGTTCGGTCATCTGCTGATGCGCTGCAAAGGTGCCGGACTGGCGCAGGAGCTGGTCCACCAGCGTGGTTTTGCCATGGTCCACATGGGCAATGATGGCGATATTGCGTAAGGCGCGAGACATGGGGCACTTCCAATAAAAAAAGACCGCGGATTCTATCACGCGGTCTTGTCTAGATTGGCTAATTTCAGGTTATAGCCAGAGACAAAAGATCAGATCGTCCGGATCAGCCAGACAAACAGGATATGCAGCAGCACCGCGATGGTCACAATGTAAAAAACGGCCTTGTTTTCACTCTTGTTAAAGGCATCTTGAATGTTCATGCGAATCTCCTGAAATAGATAATGGAATAGTACGCATTGTCCTGATCTCAACACCAGCGCACATTGATCTACATCAATTGATGTCGGCTCAATTGAGGGGCACCCGGATCCCAAACGGCACCGGCACCCGCCCCTTCACAAGCCAAATCACCGGATACGGCGGTGCAATCTTTGGAAATGGCCCTTCGGCATCCGTAAAATAAAGCAGCGCGTCCGGGTTAGCCTGGCTGCGTTCGACCCAATCGAACACTGGACGAAAATCAGTACCACCGCCGGACAACCCATCCGGTAACTGCATCGGTTGCCAAGAGGCGAAATGCCAAGGCGCCCCGGCGGCAAGACGATCGTCGCAGGCCAGCAAATCAATCTCAGCACGCACCTGGCCCTTGATGGCATCAATCTCGGACAAAAACTCACGCAATTCATCGGCCTGAATCGATCCGCTAGTGTCCAGCGCCACCACCAGCTTCAGCCCCTGACTATGAAGGCGCGGCAGCACCGCATCCGCCTCTCGTCGTGACGGGTGCTGGAAGCTGTAATCGTCGCGCGCCACCTGGATCAAATACTGCGCCAACAAGGCTCGCCAGGAGATCTGTGGCGCGATCAGTTCATCCACCATGCGCAACATCCCAGCTGACAGCTTTCCTGCCTGGCGTGCCAACTGCGCGGCGGCGGCGAGTCGACTCTGCCATTGCTGTTCTAGGGCTTGCGTATCGAGGGACGGCTGCAACGATGGTTGCATCATCTGTTTCTCCGCATCGCCCTCTCCCCCGTCCCCGCTCCCGGGGGAAGAAGGGGGCTGGCCTGCACCACCCTCGCCCGAAGATTTATCTTCACCCTGCCCTTCACCCTCAAATAAGTGGTCATCCATCGGCTGTTCTTCAGAATCCTGATGCAGGATGGGGTAGATCTCCTCAGCGGTCAGGCCGCGATACTTGGCATCCGTCAGTGCATTGGCCGGACCCCGCATATTTTCGGCATCGAGGATCATGTTCACCGCGTAGTCGCAGGCCACATCCCAACGACGCCGGTCACGATGATTGCGCCGCGAAAAATGCGACAGGGCACAATGCATGGCCTCGTGCGCCAGCACAAACTGGGTCTGCGCCAACGTCAAGCCAGCGATGTAATCCGCGTTGTAATAAAACGCCCGTGCATCGGTCGCTGTAGTCTTGCAGCGCACCTTGTCCACGGAGGTCAACAGCAGATGCATCACCAGCGAACCCAAAAAGGGCTGATCCAGAATCAACCGCGTGCGCGCCGCCGCGAGCTTGGTTTCGATCTGCGCGGTATCACTCATTGCGTCGGCTTGAAGTCATACAACATCAACTCCGCCACGCTGTTGGCCCAATCCACAAACTCGGGCACACCGAACAGCGGCTTGCCCACCGCACGGTGCAGGTCGGTAACCAGCATGACACCCATCTCGCGTTGCGGGAAGCGTTTGGCATAGCGCAAAATATTTCCCAGTATGGCCGGGTCACCTGACACCTGCTTGGCACGACGCACCAAGGCTGCAGCGACACCATATTGCAAGTCGATGCCCTTGGGCACCTCAGCCTCCTGACCGGCCAGGATGGCATCGATGTCGGGCAGGTTGGTCATATTGTCGAGGTAAGCCTTCAGTTCCACCCCGGTCGCCTTACCGACGCAGGCTTGTAAAGCGTCGAGCAGCAGATCGGGGCGATAAGTAAATTTTTGCAGGGCCCGATGGGCGTATTCCCACGAACGCGGACTAGGAAAGGCAACCGGGTTGTGCGCCGGGTCGAAGTTGAACAGCAGATCGGGACGGAAACGCAAAAAGCCCAGAATGCCCGCATCGACGCCGTGCGCCAGCGCCCAGTCAATCCAGTCGTCCAGATGCGCCTCAACCTCATAATGGGTAAATCGGTTCGCCAACGGCGCGGGCATGGCGTAGGTCACGCCGCGGTCACCCTGACGATTACCGGCGGCGAAGATAACCCAGCCCTCGGGGATGGTGTACTCACCCAGGCAGCGATCGAGGATCAACTGGTAAGCCGCGGCGGACACCGTGGGCGGCGCGGCGTTGATCTCATCGAGGAACAGGATACCGGTCGGGCCGTGCCGTTTGGCATCGGGCAGTAGCGCCGGAACGGACCATTCGACGCCATGCTCAGAGCGAAAGGGAATGCCGCGCAAGTCGGTTGGCTCCATCTGCGAGAGGCGAATATCGATCAGCGACACGCCGTGATGCTCCGCAATGCCCGCAATGATCTGCGACTTGCCCACACCTGGCGGCCCCCACAACATCACCGGGGTGTGATGCCCGGCAACACAACTGACGAATTCGCGGTCTAGGATGGCTTCGATGTGAGATGGGCGCATGGTTGGGGCAATCCTTGTGGTCGCCTATGGGTTAAAGATAGAGGCAACCCTTATGGTCATCCCTGTGTTAAGCGGGCTGCAACCCGAGCGGCTTGCAGCCCTTCCGCATCCATCACCTTGGGCCAAAGGCGGAAGGCGCGTGCACAGGCTTCTGAGGTAACGAATGCCGCGCGTTCCAACACAGCGCGTTCAGCATCTCCGATTCCATGGCACGCCAACAGCAAGGACGCGAGATGCGCATGATAATCGGCAATAGCCGACTGTTCCAGTAGGTTATTGCCTGGCACCACGAGTGTGGCATTCGCCGCCTTGCCGCCCGGCAGTCCCAAGGCAGGGATAACATCCCCCCGGGAGAATACCGGCGTAACCCAAAAGGGGGCCGACACGAACCAGCGCACGCGTCGTGGCATACCGGCACGGGCATTAATTGCCTGCGCCAGCCAGTCGGCATGCTGCGCCTGGGGTATGCCTACCTCACGCAATGCCAAAGAATCGAAGCCGGTATAGGTTTCGACGAAGGGCCACCAAAAAAGATCAATCGCATCACCGACCGCCAATTCGCCCGGTTGCGGCGCGCTAGCGAGCAAGGCTAGCGGCTCGCCCTCCTCATCCAGAAGCCAGCACTCAGCCACATCGTCTACAGCAAACGGCAAAGCCGGCCTGTT
>SXRG01000083.1 GCA_005793645.1 Burkholderiales bacterium | reverse complement strand
TTGAGCGATGCCAGATACAGGTCGAGGATGTTTTCCGGGGCCGGTTTCAAGACTACCTGGAACTGATAATAGTGTTGTAGCCGATTGGGATTCTCGCCGTAACGACCGTCCTTGGGACGCCGTGATGGCTGCACATAGGCCGCCTTCCAGGGCTCCGGGCCGAGGGAGCGCAGAAAGGTGGCGGTGTGACTGGTCCCTGCCCCCACTTCCAGGTCATAGGGTTGCAAGATCACACAGCCTTGCTCGCTCCAAAAGCGTTGCAAGGTAAGGATAATGTCCTGAAAGGCCAGCATGTCAGCGTCATTCGTAGCAAAGATTCGCAATTCTACCTTGCCAAAGCCCCTCAGAACATGCCGACAAGTGGACAAAAACCTCTCGGCATGGCTTAATCTCCGCCCATGTTGCGTTGCCTTTTCTCCCGTCAGACCTCCCGCATTTTCGCGCTGACCCTCCTTTGCGCAGGCCTTACCTGTCCGCTACCGGCCACGGCATCCGGAGAAAAAATCAACGAAAATAGCACGATAAGTGAAGACTTGATGACACAAACCAAGCCCCTGCTCTATGCCCTGACCTTGATCGGCAGTCCTTACAAACGCGGCGGCACCGACCCGGATAAAGGGATGGACTGCAGCGGTTTTGTGCGTCATGTATACAGCGATACCAGTGGATTGGAACTCCCCCACAACGCCTTGCAAATGAGCCGTGAAGGTACTGCGATCGAAAAGGTAGCGCTCGAGCCGGGCGACCTGGTCTTCTTCAACACCCGCCGCAAGCCATACTCCCATGTCGGGATCTACCTCGGCGAGGGTCGCTTTGTGCATTCCGCCAGTACCCGCAACAAACATGTCACCGTCTCCAACCTGGCCGACCGCTACTGGACCGTGCGTTACAACGGTGCCCGCCGCATCAGCCCCGAGCGTCTGAAAAAGACCTTCTAAAACACCCTAAACCGGCCGCCGCTGCGCCGACTTGGGCCGAAAGGCCTGAACAACCTCGGCTCGCGTCTCCAGATACGGCCCGCCAATAAGGTCAACACCATAAGGCACCGCCGCGAACACCCCATCCAGCGTCTCCTTGATAGCCTTCGGTTGACCCGGCAGGTTGAGGATCAGACAGGCACCACGCACCACGCCCACCTGACGCGACAGGATCGCCGTCGAGACATATTTCAGCGACACCGCCCGCATCGCCTCACCAAATCCGGGCAACACCTTATCGGCCACGGCCAAGGTTGCCTCTGGAGTCACATCGCGCGGCGCGGGGCCGGTCCCGCCGGTGGTCAGGACCAAGCAACATTGCGCGGCCAGATCAATCAGCGTCGCCTCAATCCCGGCCTGTTCGTCCGGGATCAGTCGCTCAACGAAGGTAACGGGGTTATGCAAGGCCGCTGTCAGCCATTCCTTAAGGGCCGGCAAGCCTTTATCTTCATAGATGCCGCCCGAAGCGCGGTCGCTAATCGAAACAATGCCGATAGTGGCGAATTCAAACGGGAGGTCAGGCATGGGTGCTTTCGGTCAATGAGTCAGCCAACAGGAAGTAACCGCGTCCGGCGTGTGGGATTAGCCGTGCGGAGGCCGGCTACAATAGCGAAAAAACCGACCCGTCTGCAATGAGCAACATCAAATAGTTCCGATCCGACGAAAGATGGCCCAACGAAAGAGAACCCAATGAGAGATGAATTACTGACCGCATTCCACCGCCGTCACGCCAGCCACAGCTTCACCGATTGCCCGATCGCCGAGGCCGATCTTGACTATGTTCTGGAAGCGGGCCGCCTGTCGCCATCCGCCTTTGGTCTGGAACCCTGGCACTTCGTCGTTTGTCGGGGGCCCGCTGACAAGTCCGCCTTGCAGGCGGCCTGTTTCGGGCAACCGCAGGTCGGCGAAGCCGCTGCCGTGATCGTCATCCTCGCCCGGGCCAGTGATCTGGCCCCCGATCAGGCCTATACCTTGAAACTCCTGGAGCGGGAATATCCGGGCGAGCGCCTTGCCGCCGGTCTGGCCATGTATCGCGACTTTTACGCCAGCGTGGATGTGACCGCCTGGAGTATCACCCAATGCCATATCGCCGCCGCCAACATGATGACGGCCGCCGCCGTGATCGGCTTGGATTCCTGCCCCATCGGCGGCTATCTCCCGGATGCCGTTACCGCTGCCATCAGCGCTGACCCCACGCGCTTCCGCCCGGCCCTGGTCCTCGCCTTGGGATATAGCAACGAGGCTGTTCCCACCAAGCAACGCCTGGACATGGACACCATCGTGACGCGCCGCTAATCCCGAGCCACTCCCATTTTCGCAGGCACAGTTTTTCCACGCACGACCCCATCAGCCGGTGACTTTGGCGCGGGCTTTCAGTTACCATCCGACCCGTGCTCAAAATACTCTTCTTGATTGGCGTCCTGCTCTCTGGCAGTCTGGCTGCCGCAAACCCGGAAAAAGCCTTTCTCAACGCGCGAGAGGCCATTGCCAAGGGACAATCCACCCGCTTTGAACAGGCTGCCAATCAGATCGCTGCAGATCATCTGCTGGCACCCTATATCGCCTGGTGGCGTCTGGGTGATACCCGAGAGGAGCCGGATCGGTTACGCGCCTTTGCCAAAAAATTTCCCGACACTCCTCTCTCGAACCGGGCACACAAACGCTTGATTGCCTCACTCTACACGCAGCAACAATGGGCTTCCGTCCTTCTTGATGCGCGTAACCTGAACGGAGGCAATCACGGCTCCGACCGCGAAATTGAATGCATGGTTCTGCACGCGCGCGCAATGCAACACGATTACGCAGCCATTCAGGAAGCGAAGTCCCGCTTCACAACCACCTTAGCTCAGACAGATCCTTGCGAGGCGCTTTACACGCACCTGTACAGCCAAGGACATATTAACGAAGATGCTGTCGCGTCCCGCCTACGGCTCGCCCTCTCCGAGGGAAAAACAGGCCTTGCCCACCGCCTGAACGCCTGGCTGCCCGAGGGACAGCACATGGAAGCCACCGCCCTGCGTGAATCAGAGATCAGCACAACGACCCTCATTGAGACACCCGCCAGCGCTCGCGGCCAGCGTGAAGCGGCCCTCTATGCCTTGCATCAAAAGGCCAAACAAGACCCGGCCGCCGCCGCTCATCTTTGGGCCAACGTCGGGACCCAGTACAGTGAGACAGAGCGGCGCTACGGTTGGGGCCAGATCGCCGTCGAGGCCGCACGCCGTCACGACCCCATGGCCGATATCTGGTTCCGCTACATGGGTGGGGCATTCAGCGACCTACAGCACGAATGGCGCGTCCGCAGCCTGCTCCGTAGCCAGCGTTGGCCCGAGATCTATGCGACCCTGCAAGCCATGCCACCGCGCCTCCAGGAAGAACCCGTCTGGCGTTATTGGAAGGCGCGGGCCCTGCAAGCGATGAATGCCCACGCCAGTGCCCAACAGATCTTTGCACCACTCTCGCAAGAGTTTAATTATTACGGACGGCTGGCAGAAGAGGCCTTACCCCAACGCCTGCAATCACGCGCCATCGCCCTGCCCTTGGCCGACAGCGAGCTGCGTTTTGCGGAAACGCATACGGGGCTGAAACGCGCGCTCCTACTGCGCAAGCTGGACCTAAATGAAGATGCCTTGGCCGAGTGGAACTGGGCCCTGCGAGACATGAACGACCGGCAATTGCTCGCCGCCGCCGAACTGGCCCGTCAGTCCCGCTGGTATGACCGCGCCATCAGTACTGCCGAACAGACACGCGAGGCGCACAGTATCGACTTGCGCTATATCACGCCCTACCGCGACCTAGCCGAGGCCTTCGCCCGTGAACAGAATCTGGATGTCGCCTGGGTCTATGGTCTGATGCGCCAAGAGTCACGCTTTATCGAATATGCCCGCTCCCGCGTCGGGGCCGGCGGCCTGATGCAAATCATGCCTGGAACAGCGCGCTGGATCGGCAAGCAAATAGGTGCCAACTCCAAGACGGTCAAAAGGGTAGGGCAACCGGAAACTAACATCCGCTTCGGTACCTGGTATTTGAAGAAACTGTATAGCGGCCTTGATCAGTCCGCCGTGCTAGCGACGGCCGCCTACAATGCCGGCCCGGGGCGCGCCCGCAAGTGGCAATCGAACACCACTCTGGAAGGTGCCATCTATGTGGAGACCATTCCATTCCTCGAGACCCGCCAATATGTCAAAAAGGTCCTCGCCAACGCCATGTTCTACGCCGAACGACTGGGCGGACCGCAAACCAGCCTCAAGGACCGGCTCAGCGTCATCCCGCCGCGCAGTAACGCCCCCCTGCCAGAAGATGAGAGAACCCCCGCCATCGACTAGCCAGACGGCGTAAGATAACGGCATTCCATTCTCATCATCAGGCAGCACATCATGAAAATCAAACAAATCTGCATCCTCGGCGGTGGCGGCTTCGTGGGTTCCCATCTCACGGCACAGCTCGCTAAAACAGGTGTTTCCATCCGCATCCCGGGCCGTCGTCGCATCGATCTACGGCACTTGGATGTCCTACCCACCGTCACCACCGTCGAGGCAGACATCCACGACCCGGCCCACTTGGAAAATCTATTTCAAGATTGTGACGCCGTCATCAACCTGGTAGGCATCCTGCACGGCAGCGCGGCCGAGTTTGAACGGGTGCATGCAGAGCTCCCCGCCAAGGTCGTCGCGGCCTGTCGTGCCACCGGTGTACGCCGCCTCCTGCACATGAGCGCCCTTGGCGCATCGACAGATTCAGCCAGCCTGTACCAGCAAAGCAAGGCTCGAGGCGAGGCCATCGTACTGGCCGCAAATGACCTGCATCCAACCGTATTCCGGCCCTCGGTCATCTTCGGCCCGGACGACAGCTTCCTGAACCTGTTTGCAAAACTCCTCTCGCTGACTCCCGCCCTGCCACTGGCCGGTGCCAAGGCCCGCCTCCAGCCGATCCACATCAACGATGTCGCGCGCGCCTTTACCCTCAGCCTTAACGATCCCGAAACTTGGGGCCAAACCTACACACTCTGTGGCAACACCATCTACACCCTAGAGGAATTAGTGCGCCTCACAGCATCCGCGTGCAACCTCAAGCGCTTTATCCTGCCGCTGGGCGAAGGGGCCTCCTACGCCATGGCCATGGCTATGGAATTCGTACCGGGCCCGAAGATGATGACCCGCGATAACTGGCGTGCCCTGCGCACAGATAATATCTGTTCCGATGCCTATCCAGCGTGTTTCGGACAACCGGCCAGTCTGACCGCAAACCTTGACTATCTGCGCAACGAAGATAGCCGCAGCATCTACGCGACCTACCGCATCCACGCGCGGCGCTGACCGGAAGATAAAACTTATGCACTTGCCACCGCCCATCCATATCTACGAAGTGGGTGGTGCGGTGCGCGATGCCTTGCTCAACCTTCCCGTCAAGGATCACGACTGGGTCGTCGTCGGAGCCGCCCCAGAGGCAATGATAGCGGCTGGCTACCAGCCGGTTGGGCGAGACTTCCCCGTCTTCCTGCATCCCAAAACGCATGAGGAATATGCCCTCGCCCGTACTGAGCGCAAGACCGCGCCCGGCTACCGGGGCTTTGTCATCCACGCCAATCCATCCGTCACTCTGGAAGAAGACCTCGCCCGCCGTGACCTGACCATCAACGCCATGGCTCGCACGGCAGACGGCCAGATCATAGACCCCCATGGCGGACAGCACGATTTGGCCGCACGCCTTTTCCGCCATGTTTCACCCGCCTTCGCCGAGGACCCAGTACGCATCCTGCGCATTGCCCGCTTTGCCGCCCGCTTTACGGATTTCAAGGTCGCACCCGAGACGCAGGCACTAATGCGTACGATGGTCGAGGCCGGCGAGGTAGACGCACTAGTCCCCGAACGCGTCTGGCAGGAACTGGCCCGTGGCCTGATGGAGGCCAAGCCCGAACGCATGATTGAGGTCCTGCGCGAATGCGGCGCCCTAGCCCGTCTACTGCCGGAGGTCGAGCGCCTGTTCGGGGTCCCACAACGGGCCGATTTTCATCCGGAGATCGACACCGGGGCCCATCTGCTGCTCTGCCTGCACGCGGCGGCCCAAGCCGGGGCCCGTCTGCCGGTGCGCTTCGCCGTGCTTTGCCATGACCTGGGCAAGGGGACGACGCCGACTAACCTTCTACCCCGCCACCATGGCCACGAGCAACGCAGCGCCGAACTAGTCGGACCGCTGTGCGAGCGCCTGCGGATACCCAACGACTGCCGCGAACTCGCGCTCGCCGTTGCCCGTCACCATGGCATGGCCCGGCGTGCGACCGGGCTGCTACCCAAAACGATGCTACGCCTGCTAACCGATATGGGTGCCCTGCGTTCACCGCAACGGCTGGAAGACTTTATCCAGGCCTGCCTCTGCGACCATCGCGGCCGCCTCGGTTTTGAAAACAGCGACTACCCTCCCCGCGCACCGCTCGAAGCCGCCCTAGCCGCCGTGCGCGGGGTTGATGCGGCAGCCATCGCCCAGAAAACCCCTCCCGAAAAGATGGCTGAGGCCATGTATATGGCCAGGATCGCAGCCATTCAGGCCAACCTACCGACGCAGCAATAGCCAATAACACCCGAACCTAAAGCCTGCGTACCACGCGGCGAATCGCGTCGTCGTCGGGATAGATCTCCACTCGAAAACCAAAACTCTGGGCCAAATGCAACATATCGATGTTGCCCTTCAGAACCTCACCCTCCATGATCCTGATGCTCGCCCATCCAGCAGGCAAGCACAGGCTATAAAACCTAATCGGGCGACAATCGTTGCTCGACCGCAAAGACGGCGGCCTCCACCCTAGAGGTCAGATTAAGCTTGGCGAGGATATGGCGCACATGCAGCTTGACGGTGTCGTAGCTGATATCCAGGGCCCGAGCGATGGCCTTGTTACTCTCACCACGCGACAGATGCGCCAAAATTTCCCGCTCGCGCTGAGTCAGGGTCGACAACAAATCATTATGACTCTGCGCTCCATCCGAACGATGGTCCAGAAGACGCACCAGTTTTGCTGTCATCGTCGGTGCAACCACGGTTTCACCCCGTACCGCACGCAAAATTGCCTCAATCACCTCGTCCGGTTCCATGCTTTTTAGCAAATACCCCTTGGCCCCATTACGCAGGGCACGCGCAAGATCACGGTCCGCCTCGGAAACGGTCAGGATTAGAACCGGCAGCACAAACCCTTGTGCACGCAATTCCTGCATCAGGGTGATGCCATCGGTCGGCGGCAGATTGAGATCAAGAATCACCGCATCCGGACTGTGTTCACGCAACAGGGCGGCGACCTGATACGGATCTCCGGTCATGGCCGCGATATGGATATGGCCATCGCGTTCCAGCAATTCGGCTAATCCCTTGCGAAACAAAGTATGGTCGTCGGCCAGGATGATACGCACAGCACTCATTGGAATAACCCCTTGTTGTAGATAGTGGCGTTGGAAGTAGCCAAAGTACTTGCTGCTGTTGCAATATCGGGTTTAGCAACCCCCTTGGCGGCAGGAAAACGCAAGCGCACGGTAGTGCCCCCCGCCGGGCGGCTTTCGATCAACAGATGCCCACCCAATTTCTCGGCCCGTTCGCGCATGATGGTCAGGCCAAAGCTACGACCCACGCTGGCCGAGGCATCAATCAGACCCACCCCGTCATCGGCCACATTAACCACATATTCACCGTCCTCCAGATCAAGCGTGACAATGACATGCCGCGCCCGAGCGTGCTTGCTGATGTTGTACAACGCCTCCTGAATGATATGGAAGACCTGGATCTCCTCCTCCGGAAGCAGCATCACATCCTGAGTGAGATTAAGAAACTCCACATCTGCATTGGCCTTCTGACGAAAACTCTTCACCATCTCCGTCAGGGCCGGCACCAAACCGCGTGGGTCAATACGATCGCGGAACTGGGTAATCAGGTTGCGCAACTCGGAATAAGCCATATCAACCGCTTCCTCGACATCACCCAGATAGCGCTGCGTATTGTCAATGTGACCCTCCTGCAAGGCTTCATGGAGCACCGACAGGCGCATCTTGGCATAGGCTAAGGTCTGCGCCAGTGAGTCATGGATCTGATTGGCCAGCATGGTGCGCTCGCTGATCAACGAAATGCGCATGTTTTCGCGCGTGAGACGCATGTTCTCCAGGGCCATGCCTAGGTGCTCTGAGATCGAGTTGAAGAGAAAACGAACATCATTAGGGATCACCTGTTCCTGTTCCATGAACAGGTTGTACACACCCAGCACCTTGCCCTTGTGGCGCAGGGGGATCGCCAAGATGCGTGCACAATCCTGTTGCAGATAGGCATGACGCACCTGCTTCTCGCAGACCGTCATCACCCGGTCTTCCTCCGGAACCAACGAGCTAACCGCCTTGCCACACACCCCGCAACCGAGCGGCACAAAGCGTTCTCTTTCCAACACTTGATCGGAAAGATTCACCGAACCGGCCAGACGCAAGTGCCCCCCATCGGCGGTCAGCACCCGCACGGCCCCCGCACGAGCCCCGGAGATGCGCACCATAATGCCTAGAAAACGGGTCAGCATCTGCTCGATATTGGCATCCGAACTCATGCTGCTGGCGATCTCGGCCAATACCTCCGCTACCGGCGAAGTCAACGGAGCCGCTTGTGTAACCGGGGCGGTCGGCGCATCTACGCTCGCGGCCTGTTTACGGGGAGCAGCAGATTTGCGAACCATATTTGCGAACCATGACAGGAGTGAGAGGAATCAATCAAGACGCGCCGTCTTTTGAAGACGGCGGAGAGGTGGATTAGTGGCAAAATAACGAGACAGACCCGCCACAATGGCCGTCGCAATGCGTTCCTGATGCGTCTCGTCGGTCAACTTGCGCTCCTCCTCGGGGTTAGAAATAAAGGCCGTTTCAATCAGTATGGAGGGAATCTCTGGCGCCTTGAGGACGGCAAAGCTCGCATTCTCAACAACGGACTTATGAAGGTCATTAACCCCACCGATCTCTTCCAAAACATATTTGGCCAGTTTCTGGCTGTCAAGGATCTGTTGATCGGTTGTCATATCCATGATGGCTTTGCGCGCATAAATGTTACGGGTATCGATGCGTATACCACCCATCAAGTCGGCATCGTTTTCACGCTTGGCCAGCCAGCGTGCCTGCGCCGATGAGCCCCCTTTCTCCGAAAGCCTAAAAACCGACGAACCCTTGGCACTAGCCTTGTAGAAGGCGTCTGCATGAATGGAAACGAAGATGTCGGCCTCCGCCTTGATCGCCTTGTTAACCCGCTCGTGCAAGGGGATGAAGTAATCACCCTCGCGAATCATGACCGCGCGCATGGTATCTGTCTGCTCGATGAGTGCCCGAACCCGACGGGCAATCGACAGGGTAACGGTTTTTTCCAAAGTACCTCGCGCACCCCGCGCACCAGGGTCTTCACCACCATGTCCGGCATCAATAGCCACCGTGACCAAACGCTTGGCCTCTGGCGGAGGCGGCGTTTTAGTGACCGGAGCCGCAGGGGCCGAAAGCACCGCCTCTGCTTTTGCTTCGCCCTTCAAGTCGATGACGACCCGATGGGCATAATTCCCTGCCGGTTTAAGCGAGAACACTTCCGCCCGCGCTGGTGCCTTTAACTCGATGACCAAGCGCGTCACATTGGGGCGGTTCAGCCCCACCCGCAACGAGGCAATATAGGGATCCTGCGGGTGCAGTCGCGCCGCGATATCCATCAGGGCACCCTCGGGCAAAACCCCTTCCAGATCAATCACCAAACGCTCAGGGCCCTTCACACTGAAATGCCGATACACCGGAGCCTCGGCAAATTCGAGAACCACCCGCGAGGCATCAGGCGAAGGTTGCACCCGTACGGCACTGACAGACTGCGACACAGCACCGGCCCGAGCAGGTTGCGGCAGCCCCAGAGCCAGCAACAGGGCCAGCGGGGCCTTCAACCGCCAGTAACGAGCATCGCGAGACATTTTTTACCGTTCAGGGTATGAGAGGAAAGCATCGCCAGACGCCCGACCCCTTGGTCGACAATATCGAGACGCAGGGTCACATCGGCCAGCGGAAGACAACCCGCCGCCTTCTGTGGCCATTCCACAAGGCACACGCTGTCGCCATTGAAATGTTCGCGGAAACCCGCATCCAGCCATTCTTCAGGGTCCTCAAATCGATATAAATCAAAGTGATAGAGATTAAACCTCAAAACAGGATAATATTCAACCAAGGTAAAGGTCGGACTCTTGACCCGCCCCTGATAGCCTAGCGCACGCAATAGGCCTCGCACCAAGGTCGTCTTGCCTGCGCCGAGATCACCCACCAGCTCAATATAAAGCCCGGGCTGCAAGACACCCGCCAGCCGTGCCCCCAGTGCAAGCGTAGCCGCCTCATCAGGCAAGCAAAATTCCAGCGGCCCCAAAGGGAGGCTATCATCATCCTCATGCCGCAATTCCATCTGCACTCACGCACCCCTCAATCCGAATCGGAACTCAAACACGCCATACGCCGCTGGGGAGCAGAACTTGGCTTCGCATCCGTCCGTTTTGCCCCCCTGGACCTGTCCGATGCCGAACCTGGCCTACAAGCCTGGTTGGCGGCGGGGTTCCACGGCGACATGGATTATATGGCCCGACATAGCCTCCTGCGCGCACGCGCAACAGAATTGGTGCCCGGTACGCGTAGCCTCATCAGCGTGCGTCTCGACTACCTGCCCGATGCAGGCAATCCCATCGAGTGTGAGGCCCTGCTGGCTGATCCGGACCGAGCCTATGTCTCGCGTTATGCCCTGGGGCGTGACTACCACAAACTATTACGCAACCGCCTGCAACGACTGGCCGACCGGATCGAGGCCGAGATCGGCCCCTTTAGCTACCGCCCCTTTACCGACAGCGCCCCGCTCCTAGAGGTTGAACTTGCCGCCCGCGCCGGCGGCGGCTGGCGCGGAAAGCACAGCCTACTCCTGACTCGCGCCGGTTCCTGGTTCTTTCTTGGCGAACTCCTAACCGACCTGCCACTGTCACCCGATACTCCCGAAGTTCCCGAGCATTGCGGTAGCTGTACTGCCTGTCTTTCGGCCTGTCCAACGGGGGCTATCATCGCCCCCTATCAGGTTGATGCGCGGCGCTGTATCTCCTCCCTCACCATCGAACACCCGGGTGCCATCCCCGTCG
>SXRG01000082.1 GCA_005793645.1 Burkholderiales bacterium | reverse complement strand
GCGGTGTCGTAGCCCTGCGCGGCGAACACGGACGGCAGGCGCTTGTACTCCTTCTCGAATTCGGCGACGAATTTCCGGTTGGCGGGGTTGTCGAAGTCGAGCGTGATGATTCCAAACCACCTCAGCAATTTCTGCCATGCCCATCGGAGCGCCCGGGTGACCGGAGTTGGCCTTTTCCACGGCGTCCATCGAGAGGGCGCGAATGGCGTTGGCAAGATCAGCACGTGTTGCCATGTCTTTGATTCCTATTTAGAAAAATAATATAAACCGCCCCACTTAAGCCCTGGAACGGACACACTCGCCCGATTATCTATGAGCACAGGGGATTCGAGCAAGGAGCGATTCTCTCCGCGTCCGTGACACAATTATATTTTAATATTTATTATCAATGGGTTATTCTACTCTCGGCAACGAAACAGCATAACCTAAAATCTTTTTATCACGTTCCAGTGCTGGTTTATCCACCCGGCGCAGATGCAATCCATACGCGGATCGATTCTTGTAACGAGCGGTTCAAACTGGCCCGCACGGAACAGATCCAAGGCGATCCAGCCCAAAAGGATGCGCCCTCAAGTGTCTCGGCCTGGCCGCCCGCCTCGGTCAGGATCAACCAGCCCGCCGAGTAATCCCAGACCTTCTGCCCGCCATGCAAATAGACATGCAAACGACCGGCCGCAAGATAGCACCAGTCCAGTGCACTAGCTCCCAAGTTACGCTGAGAGGCATAAGGCGGATTCGCCACCAAACGAATGGCAAGATCGCGCGGCAGCCGCTTGAAATCAATGCCGGCCACGCACCGGCCCAATTCGGGCGGCGGCGATCGCAGCGGCAAGGCCACCCCGTTCAGGGTCGCACCACCGCCCGCCCAGGCGGCAAACAATTCGTCAGCCGCAGGGTCATAGACCACCCCAAGAACGGGGCGACCAGCACGAATCAAGGCCACGGAAATGGCAAAAAAAGGCAGGCCACTGACAAAATTAGTAGTGCCATCAATGGGATCGACACACCATAAACCCGTTTCGCTGGCCGCCTCCCAGATCACCTGCTGTTCCGCATCGGTCTGTTCCTCGGCCAGCACGGGCACGGCGGCAATGGACTGCAGACGGCTGGTCAAGGCATGTTGCGCGGCCAGATCGGCCTCAGTAAACACGCTGCCATCCGCCTTATGTGCGTGCGCCACCTTCAGGTAGCGCGGCATAACCTCCTCACGTCCGACGCTGCGGACGGCCTCGCTGAGGGCGGCACTAAGGTTGGCAAGGGGCGCGTCCATGCTGTTTATTTACGAACCCTATTAAGCAGGCCCGTCCCTCCACTTGATCGAGCAACCCATGCTGGGGATCTGTTCATGTGGCCCCTGCCCCGTCTCGGCCACCTGTCGCATGGCCTCAAACAGATCACGACGCGCGCCCTCCACCGGCTCCTTGCGCGATTCATCCAAACGACCCCGATATTGCAACTGCAGGTCGGCATTGAAGCCAAAGAAATCCGGGGTACAGACCGCGCCATAGGCCTTGGCCACCGCTTGAGTTTCATCCAGGACATAAGGAAAGGGGTAGGCAAACTCGGCCGCCACCGCTTGCATATGCGTGAAGGAATCCTCGGGATACTCGGCCGGATCATTGGACATGATGGCAATCACGCCCACTCCATGCACCTGCAAATCACACGCGTCCCGCACTAGACGGTCGCGGATCGACTTTACATAGGGGCAGTGATTGCAAATAAACATCACCAACAAGCCCTTGGGGCCAGCGGCAGTCTTCAGGTTATAGGATTTGCCATCAATGCCGGGCAAGTTGAAGTCAGGAGCCGGCCAACCAAAATCGCACACCGGGGTTTCCATACGAACCATGAACGCTTTCTCCAAACCAAACAATATCTACTGCGAATGATAGCATCGCACCTTATGGCTATTCCGCGCTTTTACTGTCCCGATCCGTGGCCTGCGGATCACCGGGTTGAGCTCCCCGAAACGGTGGCCCGTCACGCAACGGGTGCCCTCCGTCTGCGCGAAGGCGATGCACTAACCTTGTTTGACGGCCAGGGACAAGAATACCCGGGCCTCCTGCAACGCGAAGGCAAACGCCTCTTTGCCGTCCTGGGTCCTGCCACCACGCCACTCCGCGAATCACCGCTGGCCATGACCCTGGTACAAGGCATCTCCAGTGGAGATCGCATGGACTACACCTTGCAAAAGGCCGTCGAGCTGGGGGTTAGCGAGGTCGTCCCGGTCTTCATGAAACGCTCCGTGGTACGACTTTCCGATGAGCGCCTGGCGCGGCGACACGCGCACTGGCAAGCGATTGTGGTGGCGGCCTGTGAGCAATGCGGCCGCAACCATCTGCCGACCGTAGCCGTGCCATGCGACTTCGACCATTGGCTAGGCACCCCACGCGGAGATCTCATGTTACTGCTCGATCCGGAGGCACCGGACAGCCTGCGTACACTCACCACTCCCACCGGCCCTGTTTTCCTGTTGGCCGGGCCCGAGGGTGGTTTTGACCCCATTGAGCGTCGCGCGGCCATGGCCTGCGGCGCAACCGGCGTGCGCCTAGGGCCCCGCGTGTTGCGTACCGAGACTGCTGCAGTAGCCGCCTTGGCCGCCATGCAAGTGCTATGGGGCGATTTCTGAATGATTTGTGCATAATGCGCCCATGAACGCCCAAACCTCCGAAACCACCGCCTTCGTAGAATGGTTCCGCGCCGCTGCGCCCTACATTCATGCCTTTCGCGGCAAGACCTTCGTTATCGCCTTCGGCGGTGACACCCTGCTGCGCGAGGACTTTGTCGACCTGATTCACGATGTCAACCTGCTCAACGCCTTGGGTGTTCGACTGGTACTAGTGCACGGCGTACGGCCTCAGGTTGAGGCACGGCTTACCCAGCGCGGCCTGTCGGCACGCTATGTGAAAGGGTTGCGCGTCACCGATGCCGAGGCCCTGGCCTGCGTCAAAGAGGCCGTCGGCACCGTGCGCGTAGAGATCGAGACCCTGCTCTCGTTGGGTTTGCCCAACACCCCGATGGCCGGTGCCGAGATCCGTGTCGCCTCAGGCAACTATGTCATCGCCCAACCGGCCGGCGTAGTTGGTGGTGTCGACACACAATTCACCGGCCAGGTTCGCAAGATTAACGAGGGCGCCATCCGTGAACGGGTCTCCGATGGCGACATCGTCCTGCTTTCACCCCTCGGTTATTCACCCACCGGCGAGGTGTTCAACCTGACCCTGGAAGAAGTGGCCACAACGACTGCCATCGCAATTAAAGCCGACAAGCTGATCTTCCTCCTCGATCACGGCAACACGGTTAATACCGAAGGTGAGCGCATCGACCAAATCACCGCCGCCGAGGCACAAAAGATGGCCCGTAGCCTGCCCGATGGCGACATGAAGCTCTATTTACCGCACGCTGCACGGGCCTGCAAGGCCGGGGTTGCACGCGCACACTTGGTCAGCTCAAATGCCAAAGGGGCGCTGCTGGTCGAACTCTTCACTCACAGCGGCGTCGGCACCATGGTAACTCGCGAGTCCGTGGACATTCTGCGCCCGGCCAGCATCGATGATGTCGGCGGCATCCTCCAACTCATCGAACCGCTGGAGGCCGACGGCACGTTAGTTCGGCGTGAGCGCGAGCGCTTGGAGCAGGAGATCGGCCAATTCATCGTCAACGAATTCGATGGCCGCATCGTCGGCTGTGTCGCGTTATATCCATTTACCGATACCCAATCCGGTGAGATGGCCTGCCTGGCAGTAGATCCCGATTTCCGCGATGGCGGTCGGGGTGCAGCCCTGCTGAAAGGGGCTGTGGCACAAGCCAAAAAAGATGGCCTCAAACAACTCTTCGTCCTCACAACCCGGACCACGCACTGGTTCATTGAACGCGGCTTTACACTTGCCACTCCGAATGACCTGCCCTCTGCCCGCAAGGAAATGTACAACTGGCAGCGGCGCTCCAAGGTACTGATGAAGGCCCTATAACGCAAACCCTGTAACGCCCAAGCCCCCTAGGCTTGTATAATGCGCGGTTTTCCGCGCAGGCATTACAGAGGCCGCCCATGCTGACCGTTTCAAACCTGACCATGCAATTCGGGGCCAAGCCCCTGTTCGAGAATGTCAACATCAAGTTTGGCAATGGCAACCGTTACGGCCGGATTGGTGCCAACGGGTGTGGCAAATCAACCTTCATGAAGATTCTGGCCGGCATACAGGACTCGTCCAGCGGGAATGTCAGTCTCGATCCCGGCGAACGGATGGCCTTCCTGCGCCAAGACCAGTTCGCCTTCGAGGAGGTCCGTGTGCTGGATGTCGTCCTGCAGGGCCACGCCGAGATGTGGGCCGTGATGCAGGAAAAAGACGCCATCTATATGAACCCGGAGGCAAGCGAATCGGACTACATGCACGCCGCCGAACTGGAAACGCGCTTTGGCGAGATGGGCGGTTATGACGCCGAATCCCGCGCCGGCGAACTATTACTAGGCCTCGACATTCCCACCGACAAGCACAATGGTCCAATGCGCGAGGTCGCGCCGGGCTGGAAACTGCGCGTGCTACTGGCGCAAGTACTGTGCGCCAATCCTGACATCCTGTTGCTTGACGAACCGACCACCAATCTCGACATCAACTCCATCCGCTGGCTGGAAGATGTGATCAATGCACGCAACTCGACCATGATCATCATCTCGCACGACCGGCACTTTTTGAACCAGGTCTGCACTCACATGGCCGACATCGATTACGCCACGATCAAGGTCTATCCGGGCAACTACGACGATTTCATGGAGGCCGCCACCCAAGCCCGTGAACGCCAGAGCGCTGCCAACGCCCGGGCCAAGGACAAGATCGCTGACCTGCAGAACTTCGTGCGCCGCTTCTCAGCCAACGCATCCAAGGCCAAGCAAGCGACCAGCCGTTTGAAGCTGATCGACAAGATCCGGCCAGAAGATATGAAACCGTCCTCGCGCCAATATCCGTGGATCCGGTTTGAATACGACGAGCGGGACAAACTGCACCGTCTAGCCTGCGAGATCGAAGGCCTACGCTTTGGTTACGATTCGACCCAGCCCGTCATCCAGAAATTCAACATGCACATCGCAGCCGGCGACCGCGTCGCCATCATTGGTGAAAATGGCGTCGGCAAGACCACACTGCTGCGCCTTCTGGCCGGCGAACTAACGCCACAAGGCGGTCAGATCAAATGGGCCGAGAAGGCCAAGACCGGACACTTTGCCCAAGACCACTCAGCCGACTTCGCTGCGGACAAAAACCTGACTGACTGGATCAGCGAATGGGTACGGGCCGGCGGCTACACAGGCTCAGACCTAGAAACTTTGGTGCGCGGCACCCTGGGTCGGCTGCTCTTCTCTGGCGATGAAGTCAAAAAATCGGTCCGGGTCATCTCGGGTGGCGAACAAGGCCGCATGTTGTTTGGCAAGCTGATGCTATTACGGCGCAATGTCCTGCTCATGGACGAGCCGACCAACCACCTCGACATGGAATCGATCGACTCTCTCAACACCGCTCTGGATCAATTCAACGGCACCCTGATCTTTGTATCGCACGACCGCGAATTCGTCAGCTCGCTGGCCAATAAGATCATCGAACTGAAACTGGACGGTAGCCATGTGGTCTACGATGGCAACTACGAGGATTACCTCGCCAGTCAGGGCTTGGACTAAGATTACACCGCGCCACCCCTATAAAAAAAGCCCCTCACGGGGCCTTTTTAACGACTGAGGGGGTTTCAGGCCTTGCGGCTTTCCGTCACCAGGCGATCGATAACCGGCTCAAGGATGATCTCCATCGCGAAGCCCATCTTACCGCCAGGAACCACCAGATTATTGGGGCGCGACATGAAGGAACCGCTGATCATGTTAAGCAAATAGGGAAAATCCACGCCCTTCGGGTTAGCGAAACGGACAATGACAAAGCTTTCATCCGGCGTCGGGATATCACGGGCGATGAAGGGGTTGGAGGTATCAACCGTCGGCACGCGCTGGTAGTTGATGTGGGTGCGCGAAAACTGCGGCGTCACATAATTCACATAATCCGGCATACGACGCAGGATGGTATCAACAATGACCTCGGCGGAATAACCCCGCTCGGCTGCATCGCGGTGAATCTTCTGAATCCACTCCAGATTGACGACCGGCACCACGCCAATAGCAAGGTCCACATGCTTCGCCATATCCACCTTGTCGGTAACAACCATGCCATGCAGACCTTCATAGAACAGAAGGTCGGTACTGGCGGGCAAGGCCTCCCAAGGGGTGAACTCGCCCGGGGACAGCTTGGTGCCCAGGCGAGCATTGAGCTGGACCGCTTCTTCATCGCTGTGGATGTAGTAGCGACGCTGGCCGGCACCGGTCTCACCGTAAGTCTTGAAAATATTGGCCAGGCCAGCGAAGTCGTTGGCCTCGGGACCGAAATGCGAAAGGCCCTTGTTGGTGGCCGCAGCGGCCTTGAATTCGGCGCGACCCAAGCTATGCATGCTATCGCCTTCAATCACGGCTGCATTCAAATTTTCGCGACGGAAGATATGCTCAAAGGCGCGTTTAACGGTCGTGGTGCCGGCACCAGACGAACCCGTCACGACAACGACAGGATGCTTCTTGGACATTAGGAACTCCCTAGAGACAAAAAATACACACTAAAAACTGACCTCAGTATAAAGGGGCCGCCGCCGTGTGTCACCTCACCACGCTATAATCGGCGCCCCCTCGACGCCATCGCCCAAATCCCCATGGAACTGCACTATCGCCCGGAACTCATCGAACCCGCCGCCCAGCAAGCCTGGGATGCGATGGGCGCCTTCCGGGCACAGGACAACTCCGACCGGCCCAAGTATTACTGCCTGTCAATGTTCCCTTATCCGTCGGGCAAGCTGCACATGGGCCATGTACGCAACTACACCATTGGAGATGTACTTTCCCGCTACCACCGCATTAAGGGTTTCAATGTATTGCAGCCGATGGGCTGGGACGCCTTTGGTCTACCGGCAGAAAATGCCGCCATTGCTAACGCTGTCGCGCCGGCCGGCTGGACCTATTCGAACATCGACTACATGCGGAAGCAGTTGAAATCGTTG
>SXRG01000081.1 GCA_005793645.1 Burkholderiales bacterium | reverse complement strand
CCCTGTTTCTGGACGAGATCGGCGACATGCCCGCCGACCTGCAAACTCGCCTCCTGCGCGTCCTGGCCGAGGGCGAGTTCTACCGTGTCGGTGGCCACACCCCGGTGCGTGTCAATGTCCGCGTCATCGCGGCTACGCATCAAGACCTGGAGTCCCTGGTGCGCCAAAACAGTTTCCGCGAGGACCTGTTTCACCGTCTCAATGTCATCCGCATCCGCCTGCCCTCCCTGCGCGAACGGCGCGAAGACATCGCCCCGCTGACCCGCCATTTTTTAGCCCGAAGTGCCAACGCCCTCGGGGTGGAAGTCAAGCAAATAACCGATGCAACCTTACAACACCTCTCCCGCATGCCCTTTCCAGGCAATGTGCGCGAACTGGAAAACCTCTGCCACCGCCTGACCGTCATGGCTCCCGGGCAAACCATCGAAGCCAAGGACTTGCAAGGAGAGACCACTACCGCCGCGCAGGGAACTCCCGTCGACGACTGGTCTGCAGCCATGGCCGAGGTGGCCCGCCAACGCCTCGAGCAGGGAGACCGTAACATCCTGACGGATCTATCGGCCCAATTCGAACGCACCCTGATCCGCACCGCCCTCGCCCACACCGGCGGACGGCGCATCGAAGCAGCCCTCGCGCTCGGTTGTGGGCGTAACACCCTCACCCGCAAAATCCAGGAACTCGGACTGGAATAATCTCCCGCCCCAAGCTCACCCGATCACCGCGTTGCGCGCATCTATTCCAGACCAGAAACGCTTGCGGCGACTCGCTGTGTTTCAGGGATAATCCTCTCCATGACCGGCACATTTCTCATGCAACTCCTGCTACAAGTTTGGCTGCCCATCGCCATGCTGGTCGCCGCAGGTGGTCTGTGGACGCGCTATCGCCGCCAAATTCCGGCTGACCGTTTACGCGTCGACCTTAATCGCCTGGTCGTCGATGTGCTAGCCCCGCCGCTCTTTTTTGCCCTGTCGGCACAAGCGCACATCAGCCTGGAATTGCTGTCCGTGCCGCTGATCACCGCCATCGGTATCGCCGTGGGCTTTGCCGTGCTCTACCCGGTGTTGTATCTCTCACCCATCGGCCGCCCTCTCGCCCGCGAGACTCGCGCCGCCATCCTGTTAGCCGGCATATTCTCCAATGTGATGTTCATGGGATTGCCCACCCTGGGCTTTCTTTTCGGCCCGGCAGGCGAACCCTACGCCGCGTTCGCCGATATCCTGGCCTCCACGCCCCTCCTCTGGACCTTCGGCGTCTGGATCGCCACCCGGCTTGGGCACAAAAGCGGCCATGGCGAATCGCTATTCATGACAGTCCTGAAATTACCCCCCGTTTGGGGGTTCGTGCTCGGTTTTACCGTCAACCTCGCCGGCATTGAAGTTACCCCCCTTATCAAGGCCGCGCGTTTCATCGGCATGGCCACCGTGCCAATCATGCTGTTCACGCTGGGGCTATCGATCCCTTGGGGCAACTTGCGTCCCACCCTGCCAATCAGCATCGCCGTCGGCGTCAAACTTATTGTCACACCGCTCGGCGCATGGCTCGCGGCACTCGCCCTGTTCGGTGGCCACCTGGCCGAAGCGCAGCAAGCCGGCGTACTGGAAGTGGCCATGCCCACCATGATCATGGCCGCCTCCTTCGCCGACCGATTCCATCTCGATGTGCGCGCCGCCGCGCTCACCGCCGGCCTGTCGAGTCTTGGCTTCATGCTGACCTTGCCGGTGTGGATATGGCTGCTCCGTTAAGGAACCGCTGATCAAATCAGATTTCGTCATTCCGGTGAAGGCCGAAATCCAGTCAAATCAAGCATCTGAATTTCGGGTCAAGCCCAGAATGACAAATAAATCAGCGGTTCCTTAAGAGGCCATCTTCAAGTTGGCCTGAAAGTCGCAAAATCCACTACAACGAACGGCAAAAACATTGAGGCCAAGACCTGACCCCACCGTCCGACGCTAGAGATTCACTCCACCTCGTCGATCCACGCCATTTGAATGGCTTCAAGGATCTTTTCACCAGATCGGTTGGGGTCATCGTCAAAACCCGGCAGTGCCAAAACCCAGGCGTGCAGATCGGTGAAGCGAATGACCTTGGGGTCCACATCGGGCTGATGTTCGGCCAAGGCAATGGCGATATCAAGGGTATCGGTCCATTTCATTTTCGACTCCTCATCAGTGGCTCTCCTTCACCATGTTGATCGAATAGCGTGGAATCTCAATGACCAGATCCGCCGTACCAATGCGGGCTTGGCAGGACAGGCGCGAATTTGGCTCCAGGCCCCAGGCCTTGTCGAGCATGTCTTCCTCCTCTTCCGTGGCCTCGCCGAGGCTGCTAAAACCCTCGCGGACGATGACATGGCAGGTAGTGCAGGCGCAAGATTTTTCGCAGGCGTGCTCAATCTCGATGCCATTAACAAGCAGGACATCACAAATCGTCTCACCGCTGGGAACGTGCTCTAGCACCGCGCCGTCCGGACAGGATTCAACATGGGGCAATATCACGACTTGAGGCATGTAATTCTCTCCAAAATCCAGAAATTAGTTCAACGCCACTCGCACGCCATCCCAGAGATGTTCGCGTGTGGAAATAGCCACCTCGGCAGCCCCACTGGCCTCATCGATGCGCTGTGCATCACCCGCGCACAGGGCATCCAGTAAGCACAAATTGAGCGAGGCATGAACACCCGTAAGTCCGCCAGATCCCGGACCTGGCCATAAGTCATGTTGCTCGATGCGTGTACGCCAGTCGCTGATGCGTTGTGAATCCATCACGGCCATCAGAAATCTTCCAGCTTGTGGCCCGTCAGCACGCGTTTGACGCCAGCATCCATACGGCGCGCCGCGAAATCGGCAGTACCGCGATTGAGGGCATCGTAGGCGTATTTGATCGCCGCGCGCTCATTATCCTGCAGCGCAGCTTCCAGGCCACTCAGCAGCCCCATGACCAAGGCCTGTTCAGACGGATGGAGCAAGGCCGCATCTTCGGCCAGCGCGGTATGCGTCGCATCAACCAACCGACCAGCATCGACCTTGAGTTCGGCCAGTTGCCGCGCCGTAATATCCTCTTTGGCGTGGGCATTGGATTCTTGCAACATACGGGTGATCTCGCCATCCACGAGGCCATAGGATGGCTTCACTTCGATATGCGCCTCCACCCCGGTGCGGGTCTCGCGCGCCGTGACAGAGAGCAGCCCATCGGCATCGACCTGAAAGGTCACACGAATGCGCGCCGCACCCGCCACCATGGGCGGGATACCACGCAGATCGAAGTGGGCCAGGCTGCGGCAGTCCACCACCAATTCGCGCTCGCCTTGCACCACATGGAGGCTCATCGCCGTCTGGCCATCCTTGTAGGTAGTGAACTCCTGGGCACGCGCAGTGGGCAGCGTGGCATTGCGCGGAACAATCTTTTCCACCAGGCCGCCCATCGTTTCCAGGCCCAGCGACAACGGCACCACATCAAGCAGCAGCCAGTCATCGCCCAGACGATTACCGGCCAGCACATTGGCCTGAATGGCCGCGCCCAGCGCCACCACCTTGTCTGGATCGAGGTTGGTCAGCGGAGTCTGGCCGAAAAACGCACCCACGGCCGCCTGGATACGCGGCATCCGCGTCGAGCCGCCTACCATGACCACACCCTGAATATCAGTAGGTTTCAAACCAGCATCGCGCAAGGCCTTGCGCGTCGGTGTCAGGGTCTTACCCACCAGGCTTTCGGTGAGTTGATTAAAGTGCGCCTCGGTCAAAGTCAGGTCAATGAATTGGCCAGTCGTCAGCAGGGCCGTGACCTGCGTTTCAGGATGATCCGTTAGTCGCTCCTTGGCCTCACGGGCGCGGGCAATGAGCAGCGATTTGTCGTGATCGTTGATCACCGACAGGCCCGCCTGCTCCAGCATCCAGCAATAGATGCGACGGTCAAAGTCGTCGCCGCCCAGTGCCGAGTCGCCGTTGGTGGCCAGCACCTCAAACACACCACGGCTCAGCCGCAAAATGGAGATATCAAAGGTGCCGCCACCCAGGTCGTACACGGCATACACGCCTTCCGAGCCATTATCCAGACCGTAGGCGATGGCCGCCGCAGTAGGCTCGTTCAACAGACGCAATACATTGAGCCCGGCCAGTCGTGCCGCATCCTTGGTGGCCTGACGCTGAGCGTCGTCGAAATAGGCTGGCACGGTAATCACCGCGCCAACCAAATCACCGCCCATCGATGCCTCGGCACGAGCACGCAATACCTTGAGAATCTCGGCCGATATCTCGACCGGCGATTTCGGGCCAGCCACAGTGCGCACCTGCACCATGCCCGGAGTATCGACAAAGTGATAAGGCAACAGGGCCAAATCCGGCAGGTCTTTCAGACCACGGCCCATGAAACGCTTGGCCGAGATCACCGTATTATGCGGATCTTCGCTAGCCGTACCCAGCGCCGTCTGGCCAACCTCGGTGTGGCCTTCGGCGTCCAGGTAGCGCACCACTGAAGGCAGGATGGCGTGACCATGGGCATCGTTGAGCGCCACAGACAGGCCGTTGCGTACGGTAGCTACCAGCGAATTAGTGGTGCCAAGGTCAATACCCACCGCAAGCCGATGTTCATGCGGCGCGGTGGACAAACCGGGTTCGGATATTTGTAGCAGGGCCATATCAGCATCGTAGGGGCAACACGCATGGTTGCCCCGAAAAAAAAAGGTTATACGGCATCGAAGGCAGCGTGAATTTCTTCGCCCAATTTTTCGATAAAGCGTAATTCTCGCAGGGTTTCGGTAGCGCTGACCAGATCGGCATCCTGATCGATCAGGATGGTCAACCGGTGTTCATAGGCACGCGCAGCCTCGGAAAGGCTGTTTTCCAGCACTTCCAGCGCGCCCACATCGGTCGCTGCCTCCAGTTGTTCCCGCCATTCAATTTGTTGCATCAGGAAGGCCGACGACATCCGTGTATTGGCGGGATCAAACGGTTCAATACCCGCCTGGCGCAACAGGTATGCGCCCCGCGCCACCGGTCTCTTCAGGAGTTGATAGGCCTCATTGACCTCGGTAGCACGCTCTACGGCCTGGCGCTGGGTGACCGCATCAGCATGGGCAAACTTGTCCGGATGAACCTGAGCCTGCACGGCACGGAAGGCCGCGTCCAGCGCCGCCCGCTCCAATGCAAAACGCGGGGCTAGGCCAAAAAGCGCAAAGGCGTCAGACATTGAAGGACTCACCGCAACCGCAGGAGTTCTTCACATTGGGGTTATTGAACTGGAAGCCTTCGTTCAGGCCCTCACGCGCATAGTCGAGCTCAGTGCCATCCAGAAAGGCCAAGCTCTTGGGATCGATATACAGGGTCACGCCCTGACTCTCAAACTTGATGTCGTTGGCATCCTCGACATCCGCAAACTCCAGCTTGTACGCCATCCCGGAACAGCCGGAGGTGCGCACGCCGAGACGAATGCCCAGCCCTTTGCCACGCTTGGTGATGAAATTCTTGATGTGGTTGGCGGCGCGTTCGGTCAAGGTGACAGAGGCGCCGGCCATGGCCGCATCGCTCAAACTGCGTTCAGGGATAACGGTGCCTTCCGGCGCGGCGCAGGTATTCGCTCCCATCTCAATGTCCTTTATTCGCGTTGCAGGCCTTGTACTCGCCTTCGCCGCCATGCTTTTGTTTGTAATCGGCAACCGCCGCCTTGATAGCGTCCTCAGCCAGAATAGAACAGTGAATCTTCACCGGTGGCAGGGCCAGTTCCTCGGCGATCTGAGTGTTCTTCATGGCCATTGCCTCGTCCAGGGTCTTGCCCTTGACCCACTCGGTGACCAGTGAGCTTGACGCAATCGCCGAGCCACAGCCATAGGTCTTGAACTTGGCGTCCTCGATGACGCCCTGATCGTTGACACGAATCTGCAACTTCATCACATCGCCGCAGGCCGGCGCACCAACCATGCCGGTACCGATACCGGACTCACTCTTGTCAAAGGCCCCGACATTGCGAGGATTTTCATAATGGTCGATGACCTGATCGCTGTATGCCATGTTATTTCTCCAATATCAGTGTGCGGCCCATTGCACCGTTTTCAGGTCAATGCCGTCCTTGAACATCTCCCACAGCGGCGACATGTCGCGCAGTTTTCCGATCTTGTCGTGCAGGAGTTTGATGGCGTAATCCACCTCATCCTCGGTCGTGAAGCGACCAAGGGTAAAACGAATGGAGCTGTGCGCCAACTCGTCGTCGCGGCCCAGGGCCTTGAGCACATAGGAGGGCTCCAGTGAGGCCGAGGTACACGCCGAGCCGCTTGATACCGCCAGGTCCTTGATCGCCATAATCAGCGACTCACCTTCGACGAAGTTGAAACTAACATTGAGGTTTCCAGCAACGCGCTGCTCTATATCGCCGTTCAAGTGGACCTCTTCCATATCCATAAAGCCCTGCAGCATACGGTCACGCAAGGCGCGCAAGCGCTCGGTTTCAGCCCCCATTTCCAGCTTGGCGATGCGAAAGGCTTCGCCCATACCGACAATCTGATGCGTCGCCAGGGTGCCAGAACGCATGCCGCGTTCATGCCCGCCACCGTGCATCTGTGCCTCCAGGCGGACGCGCGGTTTACGCCGCACATACAACGCACCAATACCTTTTGGACCGTAAGTTTTATGGGCGGAGAACGACATCAAATCGACCTTCAGCGCACTCAGGTCGATTTCCACCTTACCGGTGGCTTGCGCCGCATCCACATGAAACAGGATGCCTTTACTGCGACACAGCTCGCCGATCGCCGGGATGTCCTGAATGACGCCGATTTCATTGTTCACATACATCACGGAAACCAGAAGGGTGTCCGGGCGGATGGCCGCCTTGAGGGCTTCCAGGTCCAGCAGGCCGTTCGGCTGCACGCCGAGATAAGTTACTTCATAGCCCTCCCTCTCCAGTTCGCGACAGGTATCCAGCACCGCCTTGTGTTCGGTTTTCACGGTGATCAGGTGCTTGCCCTTGCCGTGATAGAAATGTGCCGCGCCCTTGATGGCAAGGTTGTTGGACTCGGTTGCCCCCGAAGTCCAGACGATTTCCTTTGGGTCGGCATTCACCAGCGCCGCGACCTGCGCCCTCGCCTCTTCCACCGCCTCGTCCGCCGACCAGCCAAAGCTGTGCGAGCGCGAGGCCGGGTTTCCAAATATCTCGGTTAAATACGGAATCATTTTCGCCGCTACGCGCGGGTCCACTGGCGTGGTGGCGGAATAATCAAAATAAATCGGGAGTTTCACGGAATTCCATTTCTTCAAAATAGCTTAGACCTGCCTAGGCCACCTGCACCTGCAACTGCACCCGTCCCACACTACGCATGGAATCGACCGACTTATTTATTTTGGCTTGGTGGATCTCAACGAGATGGTCCAGCGTTACTGACTCAAGATAAGCGTAAATATGCTTGTTCAGACCCGTCCACAGGTCATGGGTAATACATTCATGGTCATCATGGCAGTTGCCCAATCCACCACACTGCGTCGCGTCCACTTCCTCATCCACGGCGCGAATGATGTCCGCCACCGAGATGGCTGACAGCGGTTTGGCCAGACAATAGCCCCCGCCCGGCCCGCGCACACTCTCGACAATCTCGTGCCGACGCAAACGACCAAACAACTGTTCCAGATAGGACAACGAAATACCCTGACGATCACTGATCCCCGCCAGCGTCACCGGGCCGCGCAAATAGCGCAGACCAAGATCCACCATCGCTGTCACCGCAAATCTTCCCTTCGTTGTCAAGCGCATCACGACACTCCTTGTGTCTGGAACTGTAGCATCACTCTACAATACCCGATCATTTTTATCAACTATATCGTCTCATGTTACATCGACCCTTGGCGCCTCTTAAAACCCGCCGCACCCAGTGTTTTTTTGAGCACGCCAACCTTAAGGAGAAAATCAAACGCGGCGAAAGTTTTCGAAGCGGGATTAGTCCACAATACGATTGAGGTACTCTGGGTCAAAGCGATCCGCCACCCCCTTCTGTTCCTCCACCGATCCACCCAAGCGCCTCAACTCGGCCACAATCCAGTCGATCCGCGCATCGGAACTCACACTATGATTGATCAAGCCATGCACCGCCTTGACCATGGGGTCGTTCATATCGGCACTCACCGCATACGCTGAGAAGCCCCTTTCAGTTTCAGTCGCTGGGGCATTCGGAGCCATTTTGGCCTCATCGAGAATCCGCGCCGGGATCCCCACGGCGGTCGCCCCGGCCGGTACATCCTTCACGACCACGGCGTTGGAACCCACCTTG
>SXRG01000001.1 GCA_005793645.1 Burkholderiales bacterium | reverse complement strand
CAATGGCAAAGGGATCGTGATGCGGCTCTGGCCGGGGTGCAGTTGCCGGATGCGCTGGAGCGAAAGAAACCAGAGGAGGGGAAGACGCTGGCCTGGTTCTGGCTGTTTCCCGGTCGGGAGCTTTCCACCGATCCGCGCTCCGGGGTGGCTAGGCGGCATCATGCGCATCCCCAGGGGATTCAACGGGCCATCAAGCGGGCGGTGTTGGCGGCGGGGATTGCGAAGCCGGCCAGTACGCATACCCTGCGCCATTCGTTCGCAACGCATTTGCTGGAGTCCGGGCAGGATATCCGTACGGTACAGGAACTGCTGGGGCATTCGGATGTGAAAACAACCATGATTTATACGCATGTACTCAATCGCGGACCGATGGGGGTGGTTAGCCCGTTGGATCGGTTGCCGCGCGCCGCTATCGGAGGCCTAGCTTGAATATCCTTTTTGTCGCCGATCCCTTGGCAAGCTTCAAGATTTATAAAGACTCAACCTTTGCGATGATGACAGAGGCTGCCGCACGCGGACACGCGCTGTGGGCGTGCGGGCCGGGCGACCTGAGTTGGACGCAACGCGGTGGCGTAGTAGCGCAGTGTCATCAGATAACGCTAACCGGAGACCCTTCAGGTTGGTTTAACGCTGACGCTCAAAGCGGGCGCTCACTTTCGTCGTTTGATGCTGTGTTGATGCGAAAGGATCCGCCGTTTGACACAGCGTACCTGCATTGCACCTATCTGCTTGAACTGGCCAAGCGTGAGGGCGCCCGGGTCTTTAACCGGCCGCAGGCCTTGCGCGATTTTAACGAGAAGCTGGCCATTGCCCGTTTTGCCGAATTCACCGCGCCCAGTTTGGTGGCTAGCGACTCGGACCAGATTCGGGCCTTTCTGGCTGAGCAGGGCGATATTGTGGTCAAGCCGCTCGATGCGATGGGTGGCGCTTCGGTGTTCCGCCTGCGCCCGGAGGATGCCAATATCGGGGCTATTCTGGAGGTCATCACGGACTACGGACGACGCACGGTGATGGCGCAGCGTTATTTGCCGGAAATCGCGGACGGCGACAAACGCATTCTGCTCATTGACGGCGAGCCAGTGCCGTTTTGTCTGGCGCGCATTCCGGCGGCGGGCGAGACGCGCGGCAATCTGGCCGCAGGCGGTAGGGGTGTGGCGCGGCCGCTTTCCGAACGCGACTTGGAAATCGCCCTCGCACTGGGCCCTCAACTGGCAGCGGCGGGCTTGTTGTTGGTGGGCCTGGATGTGATTGGCGATTGCCTGACGGAGGTGAATGTCACCAGCCCGACCTGTTTTGTCGAAATTACGGCGCAAACCGGATTCGATGTGGCCGCCATGTTCATCGACGCACTTGAGCGCCAATGTCGCTGATTCATCGCGCCATCGGGCTGGCGCTGGCGGGCGCCCTCGTGGTCCTGACGGGCTGCAATCGGCCGGAGCCCGTACAACGGCAACAGTCCTTCGTCTTTGGCACCTTGGTCGAGGTGACGGTGTACGGCGAGGAAACGACTGTGGTTCAGCAATCCTTACAAACCGTCTTGGGTGAGTTTGACCGATTGCATCGCGCTTGGCATCCGTGGGAACCGGGGGCGATGGAAACGATTAACACGGCCCTGGCCATGGGTCGCCGTGTACCGATTGATGCCGAGCTCGCCGCCCGTATCGAGGATGCGCGCAAGATCGCCATCGCCTCTGACCATTTATTCAACCCGGCCATCGGTAACCTGGTTCGCCTCTGGGGGTTTCATAATGATGCCTTTACGCCCCGCTTGCCGGAGGCTGGCGAACAGGCCCGGCTCACGCGTGCCCAACCACGCTTGACCGATCTCGTCATCAAAGACGGGAAAATTCACAGCACCAACCCCGCGGTGCGTATTGATCTTGGCGGTTATGCCAAGGGCTATGCGCTCGACCTGGCCGCCCAGCGGCTGCGCGAGGCGGGTATCCGCAACGCCCTCATTAATATCGGTGGAAATGTAATGGCCCTTGGTCGGCGCGGCGACCGCCCTTGGCACATTGCCATCCAACACCCGCGTCGCCCCGGCATCTTGGCCGAGCTCGACCTGCTCGATGGCGAGGCGGTTGGCACCTCGGGTGACTACCAGCGCTTTTTTGAACTTAAAGGCAAACGCTATTGCCATTTGCTGGACCCGCGTAGCGGGGGGCCCGTTGAACACACCCAGGCCATCACGGTCCTGACAGCAGGTGCCCACGCAGGCGTACGATCGGATGCGCTGTCCAAACCGTTATTTGTTGCCGGGCCCCATAACTGGCTCGCAATGGCGCAGAATACGGGCATTACGCACGCTTTGCGTGTCGATGCCCATGGTCATGTTACCGTGACATCTGCCTTGGCCGCACGACTCAAATTTGCGCCGGACATTCCGGCACCCACCTCTTTACCATGAACGCACCATGACCCAAGAAACACCCCCTCCGCGCAAGAAGATTACTGTAAAAGTAAACAAGGACGCGGCTTCAGAGCAAAGTCCTCATTCACCTATTCGCGGCCGTCATCTGCCAAATCGCCAACGCCCTGGGGCATCACCCACCCCGAAAGCCCTTCACGTAGCAAAAGTGACCCGTACCGAGGGCCGCGAAACGCCCACTATCGCGGTAAAACCCGCACCTCAGCGCGCCCCGGCCGAGGCCCCGCGTCGGCATGCCCGACCGACAGAAAGTGCCGCAACGCGACCAGCCTTCGAAGACACACGCCCCGCCCCCAAGCACCCGGCACGCCCCCGTGATTCCGCTTCTGCAAAACGAAAAAGTGAAGAAGAGAGCGGCCAACGCGAGAAGCAGTTACTAACATTCTTCGCGCCATGTCCGCGCGGCCTTGAGGCCGAACTCGCCCTCGAACTCGCTGAACTGGGCTGTGACCATGCCACCGCTGGGCGCGGTGGCGTCCACTTCGAGGCCCCCATGCCGCAAGCCTGGAAGGTCTGCCTGTGGAGCCGACTCGCCATACGCGTCCTCTGGCTCATCGACCACGGCACGTATCAGCACGAAGACGATCTGTACAACGCGGCTATCACGCTCCCGTGGCCGCGCTGGTTCACCCACGACAAGACCATTGTCGTCCACACCGTCGCGCACGAGTGCCCGCTAAAGAGCCTTAACTTTGTCACCCTGCGGATCAAAGACGGCATCTGCGACCGCTTCCGCGCTGATACCGGTGAGCGCCCCAGCATCAATACGCGTGAGCCCGATGTCCCCGTCCTCATCTACCTCGATCGCGACCGCTACACCCTTTATCTCGATCTGGTCGGCGTGCCGCTCAACCGACGCGGTTACCGCGTCCAGCCCTCTGCCGCACCGATTAACGAAAACCTCGCCGCCGGAATGTTGCGCCTGTCCGGCTGGGAACCCGGCACACCGTTGCTTGACCCAATGATGGGCGGTGGCACGATCCTGCTCGAAGCGGCAATGATGGCGCTCAACCAGGCCCCCGGCCTAAAACGCCATTTCGCCTTCGAAAACCTAACCGGTTTCCGAGAAGATCTGTGGGCGCGCATCGTTAATCAGGCCGAACGGGCCCGTAAGACGCCGACTGAACTGCCACTCTACGGCTTGGACATCAATCCGGACATGATCCGCGCCGCGCAAGCCAACTTCCGCGCCGCCAGCGTCGGCTGGTGCATTCGCGTCGCCCAGGGCGATGCCCTGCTGATGTCTCCACCGACCGAACACGGCATGATCGTCACCAACCCGCCGTATGGGGTACGGCTGGGCAATGCCTCAGTGGAGGCCGCCGAGGGCGGCGACGAGGATACCCAAAAGCGCCACATCGGCGTCACGGAAGATCTGACTCCGCTCTATACCGGCTTTGGCGATGCGCTAAAGAAACGCTTCCCGGGCTGGACGGCATGGATTATCTCCGGCGATCCAACCTTCGCCACCGGTATTGGCCTCAAGGCCGCGCAGCGTATACCGCTCTATAACGGGGCGCTGGAGTGCCGCTTATTCCGCTATGAGGTCGTTGCCGGACAGCACCGCCGCAAAACCACGCCCCCTGCGGGCGCATAGGCGCCGCGCTCTACGCAATCTTTCAGGCGACCGTCAAGCGGCGCAAGGCCTCGTCGTATTTGGCGGCGGTCTGAGCGACGACCTCCGGTGGCAAGTCCGGCCCCGGGACCTTTTTGTTCCAGCCTGACTGGGTCAACCAATCGCGCACAAACTGCTTGTCAAAGCTGGGCGGGTTGCTGCCGACGGAATACTGATCTGCTGGCCAAAAACGCGATGAATCTGGCGTCAATGCCTCGTCGATCAGGGTCAGGGTTCCGTTCTCATCCAACCCAAATTCAAACTTGGTGTCCGCAATGATGATCCCGCGTGTGAGCGCATACTCTGCCGCTGCGCTATACAGCGCAATAGCTGCATCCCGTACGCGGGCGGCCATGTCGGCGCCCAACAGTCGCTCACACGCAGCAAAATCGATGTTTTCATCATGCTCGCCCACCGCCGCCTTGGTGGATGGCGTAAACAACGGCTGCGGCAATTTTTCGGCTTGCTGCAGCCCCGCCGGCAAGTCGATGCCACAGACCTGTCCGGTCTTTTGATAATCGGCCCAACCCGAACCGACCAGATAGCCGCGCACAATCGCCTCCACCGGCAAGGCCTTGAGGCGTTTGACCACGACAGAACGGCCACGCACCTGATCACGCTCATCCGCCGCCACGACCGATTCCGGATCATCTCCGGTCAGTTGATTGGGAAGGATTTTGCCCAGTTTGGCGAACCAGAAATTGGCCACCTCGGTCAGCACATGACCCTTGCCGGGGATCGGCGTGGGCAGAATGACATCAAAAGCAGACAGGCGATCGGTCGTCACCAGCAACATGCGGTGGGCATCGACGGCATAGATGTCGCGCACCTTTCCTTTGTGGAGCAGTGGCAGTGAACGAATGGAGGTCTCAAATACAACAGGAATCATGATGGCAATGGCAAATGTTGAGCAAGGTCGCATTATCCGCATCTTGATGCAAAACCGCCATGGCTATTCTCGGGCATCCTCACGAGACAGCGTGCGATGAAAGGCCTGCTGCGCCTCGTCGTCATTTTTGTAAAAAATCACGGCCTCGATGCCGCGCTCTGGCAACGGCCGCCAATACACCCTTAAACGATCGTCGCGACCCGTGGCAATGTGGTCCTGCACCTCACGCCAGCCGTTGTCAGTAATGCTAAACGAGGCCTGACTCGGGTCATCGTCATGCAGCGCTTGAAGCACCCGTAAAACGGCCTCGACGCGGGTGCAGTGACGACTCACGATCCCCCAACTCTCAGGACGCACAATAAGGCGTGGCCACGCCCTGGCCAACAAGGCCTGAAACCAGTCCCAGGCCTCTGGTCGCGTGCCCTTTGCCGTATCGGCAAGACAGGCCTTGATGCGTTGTTCCAAGGCTGCGGTAATTTGCCGCTGTTGAACAAGCTCGGCTTTGCAAGCCGTTGCCCGCGCCTCAACGGTCTTCTGTATTTCGCGGGCCTGCCGCCCCTCGCCCTGCGCCGCCGCCACCTGCCGCTGAGCATGAATCAACTGACCGCGCAGGTCGGAAACCGTGTTCTCACTTTTTTGCAGGCGTCGATCGTCACGGAGCCGGTTCTGCAAATCAACCTTGTCCACTTCTAATTGCCTGACCCGAGCCGCCAGTCGCTCGCGCTCCTCAAGCACCCCCGCCAGTTCCCCATGCAACTGCGCCACGACTTCACTGGCCTGTTGACAACGCGCAGTACGCTCCGCCCGCTGCGCCTCAACCTTTTCGGCATTGACGAGCCATTGGTCTTCAAAACCACCGGTCATGCCTGTCGATTTGACGGTAACAGGTGGCACCACGCCTGCGGGATCCGGCTTGGTCGATGCGGTGGGATTTGCCTCCGTATACAGTGGCTGACAGGCCTTTTTCGCATAACTGTGACCACCGAGCCGGATCACCCACCCTTGCACTGTCTTCACCAAGGGGAATATCTGGCCACTGTATTTCACACCCACGCCGACGCCATCGGGGAGCCGCCAACGCTTTTCGTCCGGCAACGCGTGCGCCAGCGGCACGCCATTCTTGTCGAGGATCTGGATGCATGTATTCATGGCCACATTATCGCGCAGTCATGGCCTTTCGCCGTATGATCCGGTGTATGTCGCTCTCTATGTACGCTCAAGCCATCGTAGCCGCCTACCACGATCATCGACCTGTTGCGGCCGCCTGTGATGCTGGCCCTGTGGATTACAACGAAGCCTATGCCGTGCAACGCACCATCTGGCAGCTCTTGGCTGGCAGTACACGACCAACCGCCTGGAAGGTCGCCGCAGCCGCACCGGGCGAAACACCGATCGCCGCCCCTATCCTGCCGCAGCGCCTCTTGGAAAGCTCCACACTGAAACCTGCCACCATCCCGGCACACACCCTGATCAGGCCGGGCATTGAGGCCGAAATTGCCGTGCGCTTTGGCCAAGATCTGCCAGATCGCCCGGCGCCTTACCGTCAGGATGAGATTCGCGCCGCTATTGCGGAGCTCTGTGTGGCCATGGAAGTGGTGGATACCCGTCTCAGCGATGCCCACGCCGCAGGGGCTAACTGGCGATTAGCCGACCATTTACTCAATGGCGCACTCGTCATCGGAACGCCCATCCCGGATTGGCAAACCCTCCGCTTCGACGCATTACCGGTGCGCGTTCAGGCCTGCGGCCAGATCTTAACGGACCAAATCGGTTTGCAACCGCTGAACGATCTGTTCCACTGTCTGCCGTGGCTAGTGAATCACGCGGGGGGTATCTGCGCCGGCGATGTAGTGACAACAGGGGCCTGGACAGGGATGCATCCGGTAGGGGGGTTGGGGCCCTTGCCATTTTCTTGTGATATCGAGTTTTCCGGCTTAGGCTCCGCCTCGGTCACCTTTATACAGGGGTCCGAGGCAGACTCCCTACAAGATCCACGCGATGCCAAAACCAACCCGGTATGAGCACCAGACCGCGCGATCTTTTAACCTATAGATCATGAGCCATCTTGTGCACCGTCTCATCCTGCTCATCCTGGCGCTCGGCATCGGCCTACTGACGGGCCTGTTTGGACAGTGGATGACAGGGGACGACGCTTGGTTTCTGGCCCTTCCGGCCGCAGTGGCCATCGCATGGTTTAGGGTGGCGGATACACATCCGTGCACCCGTGCGTCCTGCCTGACCCCCAACAGCCCCGTACCCAATAAAAAACCCGCTGCGGGGCTACCCCCCACAACGAGTTCTTGAATACATGGCCCATCACGCCAGCGCGTGACAGGCCGTAGGCCACCACCAATCAGTTGATCTTGGCGTCCAACTCACCCTTGGCGTAGCGCTGGTGCATCTCGTCCAAGTTGAAGATACGACCCATCTTGCTGGCTTGGCCAGCGGCACCGAAGGCTTCGTAACGGGCAGCGCAAATCCCGACCATCCCTTTCTTGGCTTCCTTGTAGAACTTGCGCGGGTCAAAGTTGGCACGGTTCTCGGCCAGATGCTTGCGAATCGCGCCGGTCGATGCCATGCGCAGGTCGGTGTCGATGTTGACCTTGCGCACACCGTTCTTGATGCCTTCGACGATCTCTTCCACCGGAACGCCATAGGTCTGGCCCATATCACCGCCATAGCTGTTGATGACGGCAAGCCAGTCTTCCGGCACTGAGGAGGAGCCGTGCATAACGAGGTGCACGCTGGGGATGCGCTGATGGATTTCCTTGACGCGATCAATACGCAACACCTTGCCGGTGGGCTTAGAGGTGAACTTGTAGGCACCGTGGCTGGT
>SXRG01000080.1 GCA_005793645.1 Burkholderiales bacterium | reverse complement strand
TTGAGGGCGCGAGCAGCAGCGGAGATATTTCCACCCTGATCGGCTAGAACGCGTTGGAGATGTTCCCACTCGACACGACCAACGCTCATTGGGGTTTCAGCAACGGGAATATTCGGCTCACCATCAAGCCGTCCAAGAGCAGCGAGGATTTCGTCGGCGCTACTGGGTTTGGCGAGGTAGTGGGTAGCGCCCAATTTAATAGCCTCGACAGCCGTAGCGATACTGGCATAGCCGGTCAAAAGCAGGATGCGTATCTCTGGGTATTCCACGCACAGGGGTGCAATGAGCGCCAGCCCGGTCTCGGTAGAGGTTTCGTTCGCTAGGCGCAAGTCAAGCACGGCGCCCTCAAAAGGCTGCGACCCAATGAGCACCACGGCCTCCGCTATCGTTTTGGCGTGCACCACATGACAGTGTCGCCGCATTAAGGCCTTGGCAAGGATCTCGGCGTACTCCAGATCGTCATCCACAAGCAGAAGTCGCTGGGTTGTCATCGGACCTCCGGAAAAAGCACGCAGACGCAACTGCCATCACCCGCGCCACGCGTCGTAATTTCTAACCGCCCTCCCAATCGTTCTAGGCTGGCTTGAGCGAGCTTCAAACCCACACCCCAACCGTCCGGCTTAGTCTCTGCCGCGCCAAATCCTGGGCCGCGGTCAAGAACCCGGATTGCCCAGCCGGTCGGCCGAGCCTCCGCCTCCAGGATCACCTCATCGGGCGAGACATCAGCGGCATTGTTAAGTACCGTTGTCAGGATCGATACCCATTGTGGCGAGGCCACCAACGGACGCCCCATCAATGCCGTCTCATCAAGGGTTCCAAGCCGTGCTTTAACCTGTGGTCGCATCAACTGCCAATGTTCAAAAGTCTGCCGTAACCAAGCCTCAAAGGTCTGCACAGGAAGGGTTTCACCCGCACGCGCGGCGCACGCGGCAGCGGCGAGACGGCCAAGCGTGTGTTGCATGCGCTCGGCCTGATGCTTCAGTCGAACAAGCGGTGGAGTCAATTCTTCATCGCCGGCATAGTCATCACCCAGTTCATCCAGACCAAGTTTAAGCACCGCCAGCGGGGTGGCCAGATCATGCGCGGCCGAAGCTGCCTGCATACCGAGCAGGAAAATCTGTTCGTCGCGCAAAGCGCGTTCACGGGCCTCGGCCAGGATTCGATCGCGTCGACGCAGGGCGGTCGACAAACGCACCAGTGCCAGCGTTACAAACATGACCGTAAAGATAAAGTTCAGCCACATGCCCGTGAGGTGCAGGTCGATCGCGTTTGCGGTGCTGACTGTCAGAATCAGTGGCTGATACCAAAAGGCTAACAACGAATACAGGATGACCGTCCAGAGGGCCATCGCCCAAATGGTCCATAGCGGTAACAAGGTTGCGGCCAGAAGCAATGGCACCAGCAGCAAGAAAATGAAGGGGTTTGCATAACCGCCAGTAAAATAGATCAACGCGGCTAGAAGGGCTGCGTCGGCGGCGAGTTCTATCCCGACCTCTGCTACTAAAGGGTCGCGCTTGGCATGCAGACGCCAAAACGCAGCACCAATCAGAATCGCATGCAGTCCGATCAACCACCAGGCGGCTGGGCCCTGAAGCTTGGCATCCAGCCACTGGACTAACGCCCACACACCACCCAATTCAAGACTCCACAAAGCCGCACGCACCCACAACAGGCCACGCTGCGTGTCCGGTGAAGCTAACGGGTTTTCCGGAAAATCTTTAATTAACATGTCCACTATTCTAGCGACCTCGCCCCGGGTTACGGGTGCGACAATTTGACGCAAACAAAACGGTGCGTCTTGGGTTATCGTTAAATTGTTGTTTGATTCCTCAACCTCTTACGGAGTTGCCATGAAACGCCTTGCCTTTGCCATCCTGACCGCCTCTCTCAGCCTTACCGCCCTGGCCGACACCGTCAATATCAACGACCCCTGGGCGCGTGCCACAGCACCCGGTGCCCCAGCCGGTGGTGCCTTCATGGGCCTCACCGCCGATGCCAACATGACCTTGGTCGGTGCAGAGAGCAACGCGTCGAAGATAGTCGAGCTGCACACCATGAAGATGGAGAATGGCGTGATGATCATGCGCGCCGTCCCGCAGATTGACTTGCCCAAGGGCCAGACCGTTAGCCTCAAGCCGGGCGGCCTCCATATCATGCTGATCGGTCTCCATGCGCCGCTCACGGCCGGAGAAAAGGTGGACATGACCCTGCGCGTGAAGGACAGCCAAGGCAAAGAACAGCGCATCCCGGTAACCGCTGAGATTCGTGCCATGAAACCCACCGCCAAACCGGCGGCCCCTATGCAACACTCCCACTGAGACCCCAATCTCCCACGAGAAAGGGCGCCTAGGCGCCCTTTTTCTTTGCCACCGTTGCCGTGTGCGGTCGGACTTGTTATGCCTCAGATTTTTTGAATCTCATGCTCTAATTGTTCCAGCGTGACATGGCGCACATCGGCACCGGTCGCCATGTAGACCACATTCTCGGCAATGTTCTTGGCGTGATCCCCCACGCGCTCAATGGCCTTGGCCACAAATAACAATTCGATACAGGTCGAGATGGTGCGCGGATCTTCCATCATGTAAGTAATGAGATGGCGAACGATGAGGTGGTACTCCTCGTCAACCTGCATGTCCTGCCGCGCCAGATCGGGAATCCCGGCCACCTCAATCCGCGCAAAGGCATTTAGAGACTGCCGCAACATGCGCGCAGTTAATTCGGACAGATAGCGAATTTCCGCGTGCCGCGGCACGAGAACACTATCCCCATGCGGGGCATTCAGCGCGAAGCGGGCAATCTTCACCGCCTCATCACCGATGCGTTCCAGATTACTAATGCTGCGAATAATGGCCAGCACCATGCGCAAGTCAACGGCGGTCGGGCAACGAAGGGCAATGATATTGGTGCAGGCCTCATCGGATAACATCTCTAAGGCGTTAACCTGGGCCTCATTCTCGATAACCTGCTGCGCCAACACCTGATTGCCCTCCATCATGGCCAACACGGCGTTTTGCAGTTGTTCTTCGACCAGCCCACCCATTTCAAGCACACGAGCACGCATCGCTTCAAGTTCTGCATCAAAGGGCTTGTAGGTATGTTCCGTCAGCATTCCTTCTTCTCCAAGTGCCTTGTATCAGGCTTTTCATGATTATAGGGCCGCACCCATCTTCTTTCATTACATCTTTATGACAATTTTGGGCAGGAACAGCCGCCGCAAAAGGACGCAAAAATATTTTAAAAAGACCTTGTTATCTTGACTTACATCAATTCACCATCTATCTTGACCCAAGTCAACATGCGACAGTTTGTCGCACCTTTTGTGATTTGTTATTTTGACTGGAGGCTTACCATGAGTATTCGCATCAAACGCCTTACGCTGCTAATCGCCGTTGGCTTGGGCATGTCCAGCCCGGGCTGGGCAAGTGAAGATCTAAAAGATGTCCTAAAGCGGCGCGGCCTGTCGCAACAAGACCTACTCGCCGCCGCAAAAACCTATGTGCCCACTGGCAAGCGCGATGAATACCTCGCCTTCAGTTCGGGTGGCCATGCCGGCCAGGTGATCGTATACGGCATCCCATCCATGCGCATCCTCAAATACATCGGCGTATTCACACCGGAGCCGTGGCAGGGCTATGGCTACGACGAAGAATCCAGAAAAATTCTCCGTGACGGTCAACCGCCCAACGCCAAAGAACCCATCCTTTGGGGCGACTCGCACCACCCAGCGATCTCCGAAACCGAAGGCAAGTATGACGGCCAGTTCCTGTTCATCAACGACAAGGCCAACCCACGCATCGCCGTGATCGACCTGCGCGACTTCGAAACCAAACAGATTGTCGCCAATCCGCTTTTCAAATCCGAACACGGCGGTGCCTTCGTCACCCCCAACACGGAATATGTGATGGAGGCCACTCAGTACGCCGCCCCCTTGGAACCCAATAAATATGTGCCGCTAGAAAGGTTCAACGACGAATATCGCGGCGGCATGACCTACTGGAAATTTGACCGCAAGAAGGGGCGCATCGACCCCAAGGCCTCCTTCTCAATGGAGCTTCCCCCGTATAGCCAGGATCTGGTCGATGCCGGCAAGGGCCCGTCCAACGGTTGGTCCTTTGTCAACTCGTTCTGCTCCGAGCGCTATGTCGGCGGTATTGAGCGTGGCCGCCCGCCCTTTGAAGCCGGCTGTTCTGCCCGTGACACCGACTATCTGCATGTCATGAACTGGAAAAAAGCCGAGCAGATCGTCGCCGCCGGTAAGGCCAAGACCATCAACGGTCACAAGATCATCCCGATGGATGTCGCCGTCAAAGAAGGCATTCTGTTCCTTATCCCCGAGCCGAAGAGTCCGCACGGCGTGGATGTGACCCCGGACGGCACCAAGATCATCGTCGCCGGCAAACTCGACACCCATGTGTCCGTGTATAGCTTCGACAAGATCCAGGCCGCCATCAAAGCCGGCAAGTTCGAAGGCAAGGATCCGTATGGCATTCCAATCATCGCCATGAAGGATGCGCTCGATAAGCAGGTGCAACTCGGCCTCGGCCCGCTGCACACGCAATTCGACAGCAAGAAATGCGTAGCCTACACCTCACTTTATGTGGACTCGCAAGTCGCTAGATGGGACTTCTGCTCCGGCAAGGTTCTGGACAAGATTAGCGTGCACTACAACATCGGCCACCTGATGACGATGGAAGGCGACTCCAACTCGCCCAAGGGCAAGTATCTGGTTGCGCTGAACAAGCTGGCCATCGACCGTTTCAACCCGGTAGGCCCGCTGCACCCGCAGAACCACCAGTTGATCGATATCAGCAACGACAAGATGCACTTGATCTACGACATGCCGCTGCCGCTGGGTGAGCCGCACTATGCCGTTGCCATTGATGCTGATAGCCTGAAACCGGGCATTCGCTACAAACTGGGCACCGACAGCCGCAGCGACTCGCCGCACCCGGGTGCTGTGAAAGCCGGTGGCGAGAAGACGGTAAAGAAAGGCAACAAGGTCGAGGTGTTCGGCACCCTGATCCGTTCGCATATCGTCCCCGAGATCATCGACAATGTTGAGGTCGGCGACGAGGTCACCATTCATCTGACCAACCTCGAACGGGCCCAGGATGAAACCCATGGCTTCACAGTCGGTGGCTACAATGTCCACGCGTCGGTTGAACCGGGAAAAACCGTTTCAGTGAAGTTCAAGGCTGACCGTCCGGGCGTGTATCCCTACTATTGCACCGAGTTCTGCTCAGCGTTGCACCTGGAAATGCAGGGTTACCTGCTGGTCAAGCCGAAGGGCTACAAGGACAGTGGCGTAGCTGGCAAGGCCGGAACCACCTACACCAAGGTCGACTTCGACAAGCAGTACAAGACCAACATCGAAACCCAGGCGGTGATCGACTCGGTTGTGGCCTACATCACCAGCGTCAACTACAAGGACTTCCCGGATGTCGTGGCGATGGTTGAGGACGCCTTTGACCAAGCGGGCAAGATCGATGGTGTGAAAGCCAAGATGGATGTCGCTGTAAAGGCCGGCGACTGGAACAACGCCACATTGTGGGCCGGCCAGTGGTGGCAGTATCAGGTCAAGACCGCAGACCTCGGCCTGCGCGCCAAGACCTACCTGGAGCAAAATGGCGCCAAGAAGGTCAAAAAATAACCTGGCACGATGTGTTAGCACCCAACGAAAAGGGGGCGCAAGCCCCCTTTTTTAATTGACATAGGTCAATGCCTGAAATGCATTAGCAACATCTAATGCATACTGTTCACACGACCCTGTTCCACTCTCCAAAGGAGTTTCACCATGAAGTTCCATCCTGGCCTGTTTCTGATTCTTAGCCTCGCCGCCGGATCAGCCTTCGCCGCTCGCCCAGGCGCCTCAGCCTCCACCGATGAAATCCTCAAACTCAAGGGCAACGCCAAAAATGGTGAAGAGGTCTATGAGGTCTGCTCGGCCTGTCACCTGCCCGATGGCATGGGCCGCCCGGATGGCTCCCTGCCCGTTGTCGCCGGCCAACATGAGAAGGTCTTGGTCAAGCAGATGATCGACATCCGCACCGGCCACCGTGACAATCCCACCATGTACCCCTTCGCTCAGGGCATGGAGCCGCAGGACATCGCCGACAGCGCAGCCTACATGGCCCGCCTCAAGCTCAAAACCAACAACGGCAAGGGCCCTGGAAAAGACCTGAAGCGTGGGGCCGAGTTGTACAAGAAGGATTGCCAGTCCTGCCACAAGGACAACGGCGTAGGCGATGCCTCCAAGTTCGTGCCGTTACTCACCGCACAACACTATGAATACACCCTACGGCAGATGGACGAGATGAGGGAAAACAAACGCAAAAACGCCGACAAGGATATGATGAAGGTCATCAAGGCCTACTCTAGGGCCGACATTGAGGCTGTAGCGGACTATATGTCACGCCTCAAACCCAAGAAATAAAATCGAACGAATGGCAGGTCGCCTATGGCGACCTGCCAGGATCCCGATTTCCTGATCATGCACTACCTCCCTGCGCGAAAATAGCACCTTCAGCGAATTGGCATTCAACAGGTACTCACCATGTCCAGACTGATACAAGATTTTACTCATGACAAATCCAGTCGATTTGCTCTACTGTCACTCTTGTTGCTTGTGGCGGCCTATTTCACGCCCATTTGGTGGGTCTCGCTAACCGCACCCAACTACCCACCCGACGCTTTTCCAGACGGAATTCGCATCCACTTTCACTTTGACGGCGTCAAGAACGGCTGCACCAATGCCGTCATTAAAAAGAGCGATGTCTATCAGGGCGACCTGGGCAGCGAAAACGAGGCCGCCGAGCGTAACCAGAAGGACCAAGCCCAACAACTCGACTGCGTACACGAAATGAATACCATCAACCACTATGTGGGCATGTATCCAATCGCGTCGGGTGGCCCAGTGGAAAAGGAGCTGTCCAAGTACATCATGGCCTTCCTCGGCGTCATGCTACTGGCCTTTGCCGCACACAATCACAAGCGTCAACAACAAATCCTGGGCGTAGGTTTTACGGCTGTGACCGCCTGGATGTACGGCCAGATGCTGGGCGCCGGCGCCCTCGATGCCTATATGGCCACTTATGCCGAGGCCACAGCCACTTTTTTCAATGAACCCGAGGTCATCGCCCGCTGGAGCGCCAATCTGCACCTGGCGATGCATATCGTGATGGGCGGGCTGGTGGCCGCCATGTTGATCGTATTTGCCGGCTGCTGGAAGTGGCGCAAGTTTTCCCTCCTGTTAGCCCTCGTACCGGCCTTGCTCCCCGTCTTTTTCATCCTCGAATATGCGGGCTGGTTGTGGTTCTTCGGCCATAACTTGCACCCGTGGGGCGCCTTTACCGTCAAGCCCTTTATGCCCACCGTGTTTGGCGAAGGCCAGGTAGCGCAGTTCTCCACCTATTCCTATCCCTACCTCGGCTATGCCCTGTTGTTGGCCCTCTCCGGCCTGTTAATCGTGGCCACGCTGTTGCGCCGCAAAGAACTTAACCAAGGCAAATAAACTCCATGCGGCTTCCGCGTATCCTGCTTCTATTGGGCCTAGCCCTGACAGCAGCACCTTCCTCTGGCTACAACGAAGCCGAGGACGCCGTGCAGGATTTCAGCGGCATGGGCGTCGTGCGCAACACGGTGGATGCAGAACGGCCTGTCTATCCGCTGTACATGCGTGACAAGCGTATCCACGGGCTCAAGCCGTTCCAAGAGTTAGTTGATGCCGCGCCCGCCGGCTCGGTACTGCGGCCCCCGCCAGGCCGTTACGCCGGCCCGGTATTGCTGACAAAGCCACTGACCATCGAAGGCGATGGCAAGGTCACGATCGATGCTGGCGACAAAGGCGTGGTGTTCCGCATCGAGGCCGAGGGTGCCGTATTGCGCGGCCTGCATCTCACCGGCTCCGGAGACTCGCATGACATGGAGGACGCTGCGCTGGAGATTCGCGGCCACGGCAATACCGTCGAAAGCCTGATCATCGACAACAGTCTGTTCGGCATCGACCTGCGTCAGGCCAACGACAACATCGTGCGCAACAACCGCATCACCTCCAAGCCAGTGGATCTCGGCGTGCGCGGCGACGCCCTCCGCCTCTGGTACAGCCTGCGCAATCTGATTGAGGGCAACCAGATCAAGGACTCCCGCGATATTGTGATCTGGTATTCAAACCACAACACCCTACGCAACAACACCAGCACCGGTAGCCGCTACTCGATCCACTTCATGTTCGCGCAGCACAATCTGGTCGAAGGCAACCGCTTCACCAACAACGCCGTCGGTATCTATGTGATGTACACGGATGGGGTCATCATCCGCAACAACCTGGTCTCCCACGCAACCGGCGCAACCGGCATGGGGATCGGCTTCAAGGAGGCCAGCGACTCCATTCTTGAAAACAACCAGATCCTCTATTGCGCGATCGGCATCGCCTCGGATCTGTCGCCCTTCCAACCCGACACCCAGATCTGGATGCGTGGTAACCGCTTGGCCTACAACGGCATCGGTCTTCTGTTTAACAGCGAACGGGATGGCAATGTCGTCGTCAACAACCACTTCGTAGGTAACATCACCCAAGTGGCCGTCAACGGGGGCGGCACCGCGCAGCAAAATACCTGGTCGGGCAATCGCTGGGACGACTATCAAGGTTTCGACCGCGATGGTGACGGGCGCGGAGACACCCCACACGCGCAATATGCCTATGCCGACCGCATCTGGATGGACACCCCAATCACCCAATTCTTCCGCGCCACTCCAGCCTTGGAACTACTCGACTTTCTCGAACGGCTGGCACCCTTTTCCGAGCCCGATCTGATCCTACGCGATGAGCGCCCCCGCGTGAGTAATCGCCATGGCTAAAGAGACCGAACGCAGACTTTTCATCCGCTCTGGCCTGGGCCTGGCGGCATTGCTAGCGCTGACTGGCGTGGCCTGGCTGCCCACCCCGGCGGCATCCGCCCGCCGTCTGCGTCCACCCGGCGCGCTGGAAGAACAGGATTACCTGTCCGCATGCATCAAATGCGGCCAATGCGTGCAGGTCTGTCCGGTGTCAGCCCTCCAACTCGCCGACCTCGGCGACGGCTACGGCATCGGCGCGCCCTATATCGACGCCCGCACTCAGGCCTGCGATTTCTCCTGTGATGCCGTGCAATGCATCCTCGCCTGTCCAACGGGCGCGCTCACCTATCACAAGCCCACCGACCTCGAAACCCGTGTCGGCATGCCCGTCGCTCACGCACCCGTCCTGCTGGCCAAGAAACAGGATCCAGAACCCACCCTCAATCTCAAAGAACGCATGGGTGTGGCCCGGCTCACCCGCCCGGATCTGTGTCTCGCGCGTCAGGGCAAGGGTCACAAGGGGCCTGCGCGGGAGGCCGGTTTCACCGGAAAGATGCGATTCATGTCGGTCGATCGCTGGAAGCCCATCCCACTCAACGACCACGCCTTTGAGACCGAGATTTGCGACCTCTGTGTACGCACCTGTCCGATCGAAGGAGCCATTCGGCTCGTACCACTGGCCGCCGGAGGCATGACCCCCGAAGTGCTGGAACCCTGCTTGGGCTGCGGCGTGTGTGAAATGGCCTGCCCCACCGAACCGGCCGCCATCACCATCCTGCCACGCGAGGGGTGGAAGGATGCATAACCGTTTCAGCGAATCCTGGCGACAGCTCTTGGGTCTGGTGCCACAAAGGCCCACGCCGGAACAACAACAGCCCGAGGCAAAGACCCTCCACCGCATGAAGCGGGAGGATCCCGATCGTGTCGAAACGCTTAAGACGCACCGCGCCAATATCGTCCGCTCAACGAAATGGCGTAACCGCCGCTGGGCCGTACTCATCGTGACCAACCTGTTGTTCGTGCTGTCCTTCTGGCTCGACATCCAGTTACTGGAAGGTTCGCTCACCGCCTCGCGTTTTCTCGGCTTTCACATGATCGACCTCAACGCCGCCCTGCAAGTCGCGTTGGCGCACAAGCACATCCCCATCAATCTCATCATCGGAACGGTCACCATCTTCCTGCTCTGGGCCGCGCTGGGCGGGCGCGCATTCTGCTCCTGGGTGTGTCCGTACCACCTGCTTGCCGAATGGACGGAGCACCTGCATCTATATCTGGTTTCGAAAAAGAAGATCCGCGATCATGCATTCCATCGCGGCATGCGCAGCGTGCTCTGGCTGCTGTTTGCCATCCTCGCATTCGTGAGCGGCTACACCGTATTCGAAACCCTGTCCCCCACCGGCATCCTGTCCCGGGCGCTGATCTACGGCCCCGGCCTGGGATTGGCCTGGATCGTCTTGCTGCTCCTGTTCGAAATACTGTATTCGCGCCGGGCCTGGTGCCGCTATTTCTGCCCCATCGGCCTGACCTATGGGGCCGTGGGCAGCATTTCCCCCTTGCAGATCGGCTATAGCCTCGATACCTGTTTCCACGAAGGCGACTGCCGAAAGGTGTGCTTGGTGCCGCATGTACTCGACTGCGTCATCAAGGGCCGCGCCAGCAACACCCATGTCAACATCGGCGCAGACTGCACCCGCTGCGGCCTGTGCGTCGATACCTGCCCCACCGGCTCGCTGCGATTTGAAATGCGCGGCCTGCAAAAAATGCTGTAAGCCTGTAGTACAGTCGCGTCCCATGATCGAACTCAAACAACTTTCCAAACAATTCCGCAAAACGCCAGTCCTTAACGACATCAATCTTGCCGTGGCTGATGGCGAGCGCATCGCCCTGATCGGCTCCAACGGAGCCGGCAAGACTACCCTGATCCGCTGCCTGCTGGGCGAATATGTGCATGACGGCACGGTCCTCATTCAGGGCCTCGATCCGCGTGTCGAGCGCGCCCATGTCCTACGCGAGATCGGATTCGTGCCGCAACTGCCACCGCCCCTGCGCATGTCGGTAGGTGAACTGCTCCGCTTCACCAGCGAACTGACCGCCACCCCCGAGGGCCAGATGACCACCATTGCCGACCGGCTGGGACTGGACATGGCGCGGGTACGATCAACCCCCTTCAGCAAGCTGTCCGGCGGCCAGAAACAAAAAGTATTGATTGCCCTGGCACTAGGCCGACAATGCTCGCTGCTGATCCTCGACGAGCCCGCCGCCAACCTCGATCCCGAGGCGCGCCACGCCTTTTTTGATCTGCTGGCCGAACAAACGACCGACCGCCCCATCACCCTGCTGATCTCCAGCCACCGCCTCGACGAGGTAGCGCCGCTGGTCAACCGCGTGGTGGAGATGGATATGGGCCGCATCGTGCTCGACGACCGCGTTGCAGACAGCGTCAGCCTTGACGGCAAGCTCGCCGTGCGCATCGTCCTGTCGCGTGCCGAACCCGCCATCGCCAAGGCACTCGGACAATGGGGGCTGGTAGCAGACGATGCCAGCATCGTCTGGGCAGGCCAAATCGCCAGCCCGGACCGCCTGCGCTTCATCGGCATGTTGTCGCGCTATATCGGCGTGGTAAAAAGCGCATCCATCGAGGAATCATGAGCCCCCTTATTCACTGCGCCCATGCCCTTCGAAGGAAAGCCTCGCTTGAGCCGATCCTTCAGGAAATGCCATCGTGAACCGCCGCGAACTATTACTCGGCTGCGCGGCTGCCCAGGCATTGTGGCTAATCGGTTGCAGCAAGAAAGATCCAGACCACGGCCCTAGCAAGATCCATTGGGATCGCGATACCTGCGTGCGCTGCCGAATGATCATCAGCGATCGTCACTATGCCGCGCAGATCCGCGGGGGCGAGAAGCACAAAATCTACAAATTCGACGACATCGGCTGCGCCTTGTTCTGGCTCAAAGAGCAAAACATCCCTTGGGCCGATGACCCAAACACTGAGATCTGGGTCACCGATTACAAAACCGGCGAGTGGCTGGATGCCCGCAGCGCGCACTATGTCACCGGAAAAACCACGCCCATGCTGTATGGCTACGGCGCACTGCGTGAACCGGTGACCAACAGTGCCGATTTCCAAACCATGAAGGCCGCCATTCTGGCCAAAGGGCGCTAACCATGTTCAACAACCTTAAACATAGCCTCAAACCGGCCCTGCGTCTGGAAATGACCGAATCCCTGCGCGCCCGCTGGTTCATGCTTTACGCCCTGGTGTTCGGCGGCATCGTGGCCCTGCTATTTGCCTTTGGCCTCACCGAATCGCGCATCCTCGGCTTCATTGGCCTGTCGCGTCTCCTCGTCACCTATATTCAGCTCGTTATGGCCATTCTCCCGGTGTTCGTGCTCATCTCCACCGTGCGCTCTATCGCCGGCGACCGCGAGGCGGGGGTGTTTGAATACCTGCTGTCACTACCAGTATCACTAGCCGGCTGGTTCTGGGGGAAATTTATCGGCCGCTACCTGATGGTATTCGCCCCGGTATTCGTCGCCATGCTCGGCGCGGCACTGTGGGCGCTGGTCGCCGACATCGAGGTGCCGTGGACCATGTTCCTGTATTACACCGGTCTTCTGGCCAGCCTGTCTCTGTGTTTCCTCGGCATCGCCATGCTGATCTCGGTGTTGGCCCGTTCGACCGACATTGCCCAAGGCATGGCCTTTCTGGTCTGGCTTTTCCTGCTCCTGTTCCTCGATCTCATCCTGCTCGGCGTGCTCATCCAGGAACAAGTGCCGTCCGAAATTGCCATCGCCATCGCCCTGTTCAACCCCCTACAAACCTTCCGCACCGCCGCGCTCATGCTGTTTGACCCGCAGCTCATCGTTCTCGGCCCAGCCGCCTTCGTTCTGTTCGATCTGTTCGGGACGCTCGGCTACAAAGTCTTTGCCCTTGTTTACCCGACCACCATCGGGCTCGTTTGCGCCTTTCTAGCCTATCGCAGCTTCCGCCGTGGAGACCTGCTATGAAGCGTTGGCTCATCCTCAGCCTGTGCCTGCTTCCCACCTTAGCCTTGGCCCTGAACCTGTATGAACAGCCAGGTCTGCAATTCGCCCGCTCGGGTGCCTCACCCCTCGATCTAACCAACCTGCGCGGCAAGCCCGCCGTCATCAACTTTTGGGCCACCTGGTGTCCTGCTTGCCGTGACGAGGTGCCAGATCTCGCGCAACTGCATCAAAAGACCGGCGCTACATTCGTCGGCATTGCGGTAGAAGACAATCTGGCCTTCGCCACCGAATATGCTCGCGTGCAGGGTGTCGCCTATCCCATCGCTGGCGGCAAAGACCCCGCCATCGTTTTGATGCGGCAACTGGGCAACCCCAAGGCGGCAACACCCTTTACCGTACTGATCAACGCCGCTGGCGAAGTCATCTGGACGCACAAGGGACGCATCCCCATGGGCGAACTCGAACAGCGCCTGCGGGAGCTGCGTTGATCTGCGGATCATGCCCATCTGGCTACTTTTAGTCTCATGGTGGATGGCACCGGCAGCGGCAAGCCCACTGCCTCCCCTGCAACCCCTGCTTGATGCCGCCGCCCCACACACCATCCTGAAACTCGGGCCCGGCTGCTACGCCGGCCCTGCCGTCGTGCGCCATCCGCTCACCTTGGACGGCGGCGGCAAGGCATGCATCGACAACGGCGGACGCGGCACAGTACTCACCATACAGGCCGCCGACACGGTCATCCGAGGCATGCGTCTGACCGGCTCCGGAGAAAGCTTCGACACCATGGATGCTGGCATATTGATTGAGGCAGACCGGGTGCGAATCGAAGGCAACCGCATCGACGCCGTGTTGTTCGGCATACACATCAAGGCCGCAAACGATGCGCTTGTGCGCGGCAACTTCCTGCGTGGTCAGCCCGCGCCACTCAACCTGCGCGGCGATGCCGTGCGCATCTGGTACGGCCATGGCAACCGCATCGAGGACAACAACATCGCCGGGATGCGCGACATCACATTGGCCAACGCCCCGGCCAATACGGTGCGCAAAAACCGCATCCGCGACGGCCGCTATGCCGTCCACCTGATCTTTTCGCCCGACAATATCATTGTGGCAAACGATATTGCCCAGACTAGCACCGGGATTGCCGTGCTCTATTCCGACCGCGCGCGTATCGAAGGCAACCGTATCCACCATGTGCGTGCCGAGGCCGGCGCGGCACTGGCATTCAAAGAAACCTCAGGCACGCAAATCCGTCGCAACGATATCCTGCACTGCGCCATCGGCCTGCAAGCCAACTCACCGCTCTACGGTCACGACATCCTGAATATCGAGGGAAACCGTTTTGCCCACAACGACGCCGCGCTCTATTTTTACGGCGACAAGGGCGGCCATGTGCTGCGCCACAATCGTTTCGAAAAAAACCTCAATACGCTTACCGTCAGCCACGCCAATGCCACCCGTGGCCATGTTTGGGAAGACAACACATGGGACGATTACGAAGGTTTCGACCGTAACGGCGACGGCATTGGAGATACGCCGCACGAGCTCTGGCTGTACGCCGACCGCATCTGGATGGAAACCCCCATGGCCCGTTTCTTCCGCAACACGCCCGGCTTGGAACTGCTCGATTTTCTCGAACGGTTGGCGCCCTTTTCAACCCCAGAGCGCCTGCTTATGGACCCCCGCCCACGCATTGCCCGAAGGCCGAAATCCCCATGAAAACTACCACCATGCCCCTGGAGCCCAGCCTGGAAGCCCTGCAAAACCCTGTGCAGCGCTACCTGCTCGCCACCCGGCCCGCCTTTTTAACGATCACGCTAGCGGGTTGCGTATTGGGATTCGCCAGCGCGGCCTGGGGAGGCATCCCGATCGATGCAACGCTAGCCTTGGCCACCCTGGCCTTGGCCACCCTGGCACACGCCGGGGTCAATGTATTCAATGACTATTACGACCATCTTAATGGCACCGATGCCCGCAATACGGGTCGCATCTTCCCCTTTACTGGCGGCTCGCGCTTCATCCAGAACGGCATCCTGTCACCCAAACAGGTCAAGATCTATGCCATCGCCCTGTTTCTTGTCGTCATCACCGGTGGATTGTGGCTTATCCATGTCCGTGGTGGCGGGCTCTTCTGGATCGGCCTCATCGGATTGTTAATCGGCTGGACCTATTCGGCCCCCCCCCTCAAACTAAACAGCCGGGGACTGGGCGAATTTTGCGTCGCTGCCGGATTTTTACTTATCGTCGCCGGTGCCGATTTCGTACAGCGTGGCAACCTGAGCCTGTCGCCTTGGCAAATAGGCCTACCCTATACCCTATTGGTCACTAATATCCTGTACATCAACCAATTCCCCGACCGTGAGGCCGATGCGGCATCAGGAAAGCGCCACTGGGTCGTCCGGCTGACGCCGATACATGGCGCCTATGGCTACGGGCTGATCCTAGGCCTGGCCGCCCTAACCTTGGTCACCTTGGTCGCAACAGCAAATTTACCGCCCTTGGCACTTATATCGCTGCTCGGTCTCGCCCCGGCAGTAGCCGCAGCACGGCAGTTAATCGCCCGGGCAACCACGCCTGCTCATCTCGCACCCGCCATCAAGCAAACGATCGCGGCGGCCCACCTTCAACCCCTCTTACTAGCCGCCACCCTCTGGATCAGCCCGGCGCTTCCGTGGTGAAGGGTATCTCCAGTGCCACCCCTGGCAGGCGCAAAGTCAGAATCCAGTCGCCGCGCCCGGAGATGCAGAACGGCAAGACGACTTTGACACGATAAGTACCGTCTGGGGTAGGGCGCAAGGTGTACAGGTTGTAGCCCATGTTCATGCTGACCATACTGAAATCAGCCTCGACCTTGCCGGGCCGAGGCGGTTTCACCCAGATCTCGAAGGGCTGCAGAGGGCGGATCTTTTCCGAGATCCCCAGCGTAACAGGGCCACTCGGTGTTGTGACTGCGCAACCGGCCACCAGATCAGCACATGTGACGCGCTGTGCCTTGGCGGGTAAAGGCTTAAACTGTTGCCAAAGGACAATCCCGGCAGCAACTACCAAGGCCAAGAGCGCCATACGACTGTAGATAGATTTCAATATCAACATAAAACATCCTTTTACCGAAGCATTTAAACGACTCTCTCCGCACCGCACGCGCCTTCATCGGTAGAGGTTAGCTCCTTACAACCCCGCTCCGTTACAAAAGTGAACAAGGGTTTCTGAGGCCGGTCATTTTATTCCTGTCTTCCAGGCGCTGCCCTTGACTGCGATGCCATGAGCGCCGTGACTGCGGGCCATTTCCAACGTGGCGGCAGACTGTCCGCCCAGCGCATAAACCGGAATTGGGCAGTCGCATACGATCTCTGAAAACAGCGTCCAGCCCAGCGCCGGCTCGCCCGGATGCGATGCAGTGGGCAGCACGGGCGATAGCACCGCGAAGTCGCAACCGAGCGCAATGGCGCGGGCCAGTTCATCCGCATCGTGGCAGGATGCACCCACCCAGGGCAGATCCGGATGCGCATCAAGTTGCCAAAGTTGTTTGCTGTTGAGATGCACCCCTGCGCCGACCTGTCGCGCCAGCGCGATGTCAGCGTTGATAAGCAACAGGGCGCCGTATGTATGGCAAAGGGCCGCCGCCGCGCGTGCCAGCGCCGCATAGTCGTCCGGTGCGAACGCATTTTCCCGCAGTTGAACGAGACGCAGGCCGCCTTGCAGGCGCGTCTCCAGTCGCACCAGAAAATCATCGATACCATATTTCCCGGCTTCCGAAATCGCGTATTCCAGTGGCAGTTGCAAACCGCGCAGGATGGGGCCGTTTGCCGGCAAGATGGGCGCAACTGTGGGGTTATCAGCCCGTGTCCAAGCCAGCCCGCCTTGCCCTTCGTGCGGATGCGGTTCGCCCGTCCACGCCGTGACGCGGAAGAAGTGGAGCCTGACCCGTGCGTGTTCGTAGTCGAATTCACGGGTGATCCAGGGATAGGCAGTGATGACCGTGATCCCGAGTTCCTCCTCGAGTTCGCGCGCCAAGGCGTGTTGCAGCGATTCGCCCGCCTCCACCTTGCCACCAGGAAATTCCCACCAACCCGCGTATGGCTTTCCCTCCGGGCGACTCGCCATCAGGAACGCGCCGTCCGGGCGTTCGATGACGGCGGCGACAACCTCTACCCGAACAGCGGGAGGCAGCTCAGGTACGGTATTCGGCATTGATCTTCACATAATCATAAGAGAAGTCGCAGGTCCACACTGTGCCAGTGGCGTGACCGCGCGCCAGATCGATGCGCACGCGGATGTCTTCGGCCTTCATCACGGCTGCGCCGTCGGCTTCAACATAGCTGGATGCGCGCCCACCGTGTTCTGCGACTAGCACATCGCCCAGCCACATTCGCACCTGATTCACATCCAGATCAGCAATGCCGGCGTAGCCGACGGCGGCGAGGATGCGCCCGAGGTTGGGGTCGGAGGCGAAGAATGCGGTTTTAACCAGCGGCGAACGACCGATGGCATAGCCAACCTGCTTGCATTCGGCCTCGGTTGCGCCGCCTTCGACCGCAATCTCCATGAATTTGGTGGCACCTTCGCCATCGCGCACGATAGATTGGGCAAGCTCGATCATCAGATCCGTCACCGTATCGCGCAGCGCCGGGAAGCGCGGATCGCCATCGTCCATGATGATGGGCGCTTCGGTGGCGCCGGTGGCGGTGAGGATGCACGAATCATTGGTTGAGGTGTCGCCATCCACCGTGATGCAGTTGAAGGATTTGTTGACGGCATGGCGCAGGATGGCCTCCAGCGCTTCGCACGACACCGGCGCGTCGGTGGCCAGGAAGGACAGCATGGTCGCCATGTTGGGATGAATCATGCCGGATCCCTTGGCGATGCCTGTGACGACAAAGTCGACGCCTCCCAAGTGAACACGGCGGCTAGCCGCCTTGGGCACAATGTCGGTGGTCATGATGGCCTCGGCGGCCAAGGCCCAGTTGGCGGGCTGGAGATCGGCAATGGCCGCGGGCAGCGCGGCGATGATCTTGCCGGCTGGCAACGGCTCGAGGATGACGCCGGTAGAAAATGGCAACACCTGCTCCGGCTTGATACCGAGGAGATTTGAGGCAGCGACGCAGGTTTCGCGTGCGCGCATCAGCCCATCCTCTCCGGTTCCGGCGTTTGCGTTTCCGGTGTTGACCACTAGGGCGCGGATACCGGATTCGCCGTGTATATGCTCGCGGCATACGGTCACGGGCGCGGCGCAGAAGCGGTTTTGGGTGAATACGCCCACCGTTTCTGAATCCGGGGCGATTCGCATCACCAGCAGGTCGCGACGACCGGGCTTTTTGATGCCG
>SXRG01000079.1 GCA_005793645.1 Burkholderiales bacterium | reverse complement strand
GCGCTTCGCCGGGAGAGGGGGAAGTTCACTACTGGATAATAGATCCGGCATCAATCGACTCAATCTGGCTCTTCATCTTCTGGCTAGCGTGGAAGATCACCACGCGACGCGCGGAGATTGGCATTTCCTCGCCGGTTTTTGGATTGCGGCCAGGGCGTTGCGACTTGTCACGCAACTGAAAGTTACCAAAGCCGGACAACTTGACGGTATCCCCCTGTTCGAGGGCCGCACGAATCTCCTCGAAGAAGGACTCCACCATCTCCTTGGCCTCTCGCTTGTTCAATCCAAGCTTTTCAAACAGTTCATTGGCCAGTTCGGCCTTAGTCAGCGTGCTCGCTTGCGTATTCATGTGTGTTGTCATCACAAGGGTCTCAGTATGTACCACCCCGCAAAACCGCACCAAACGAATCGGCCATCTGGTTCAAGACCTGGCCGATCAGGGCATCGATTTCTGCGTCGGTAAATGTTTTCTCAGTATGTTGCAATAACACCTTGAAGGCAAGGCTCTTTTTGCCCTCAGGGAGCCCCTTGCCGCGATACACATCAAACAGGTCGAGCGCCGTTATGGCGGGAGGCAATGCGGCCCGCAGCGTATCAAGCATGCGGCCCACGGGCACGGCCTCATCCACGAGGACGGCCAGATCGCGGCGCACCGCCGGCAACCGCGCCACACCCCCGTAGCGTGGCAACGATCCCTCGGCGAAAACCATAAGATCCAGCTCGAACACCAGTGGTGCCCGTGCCAAGCCCCGCATCTGCACCAGGCGCGGGTGCAGGGCACCGATCCACCCCACCGCACGGTCCCCTAGATAGAGGCATGCACATTGCCCCGGGTGCAGGGCCGGATGCGGCTCATTACGGAAATCCAATCCCTGTGGGGCCACCAACGCCTCTACCTCTACCTTCAGATCAAAGAAATCCGCGGTACGCGTTGCCGCACCCCATTGCTCCGTCATCGCCGCACCGTAGAGCAGACCGGCCACACGCTGGGGCTGCTGGTCAGCCTCTACTCCGGTAAAACAGCGACCGACCTCGAAGAGCCGCAGGCGTTCCTGACCATGGTTGAGGTTGTGGCGCAAGGTCTGCACCAGACCCGGCAGCAGGCTCGCGCGCATCACCGACAAAGATGTGGTGATCGGGTTCAACAAGGTGATCGGGGGCGCATCCCCGGAAAACAGGGCCGCATCGGCCGGGTCAATGAAGCTGTAAGTGATGATCTCCTGCCAGCCCCGCGCCACCAGTCGCGCCTTGATCGATGCGACACCGCGCCAGTCCTCCGGGGTCGGCCGCATACGCGCCTCGCCGCTAGGGAAGGCCATAGGCAGACGGTCATAACCCTCAAGGCGCGCAATTTCCTCAATGAGATCCACCTCGATGTTGAGGTCAAAGCGATGTGCGGGTACCTGCACCTGCCAGACCTCCTGATCCAGAGTTGTCTCCAAGCCGAGGCGGGCGAAATGCGTCACCATACCAGCATCATCCAAATCAATGCCGAGAACCTTACGCGCCCGCGTCGGGCGGAAACGGATGGGCTGGCGCGCAATCGCGCCGGGGCCAACCTCCACCACCGGGCCAGCCGCCCCACCGCAGATTTCAAGCACCAGGCGCGTGGCCCATTCCATCGCCTGACGCGGCAGATCAGCAGCCACGCCACGCTCAAAACGGTGTGAGGAATCGGTCGACAGACCATAGCGCCGCGCTCGTCCAGCCATCGCCGCCGGAGTGAAATGGGCCGCCTCCAGAACAACATCGATCGTCGTTGCATCAACCGCACTGCCCTGCCCACCCATGATCCCGGCCAAGGCAACAGGCCCGGCAAGATCCGCAATCAGCAAGGTATCGGTATCGGGTTTAATCGTCTGACCATTAAGCAATTCCAGCGTCTCATCCACCGTCGCCAGACGCACCGCAAGGCCACCCTGAAGCTTGGAGCGATCAAAGGCGTGCATGGGCTGGCCCAGCTCCAGCAAGACATAATTAGTGATATCAACCACCGGGTGCAAGGCACGCACGCCGGAACGCGCCAAGCGCCGCTGCATCCAGTCCGGCGTCACGGCCGCACTACTCACGCCGCGCACAACTCGGCCACAGTACCGCAAGCAAGCAGTCGCTGCATCCACCGTAATTTGGAGGACATCGTTCACGGTAGCGGGTACGGCCTCAACCACCGGCAGGGCTGCGACCGTACCAGTAATCGCCGCCACCTCGCGGGCTACACCGGAGATCGACAGACAATCACCGCGGTTAGGGGTCAACTTGAGGGTAAAGATCTGATCGTCAAGGTCTAGATAGTCGCGCACTGGCTGGCCAATCGGCGCATCGACCGAAAACTCCAGGATGCCTTCGGCGACCGACTCCATGCCCAACTCCTTAGCCGAACACATCATGCCCAGCGACTCGACTCCGCGCACCTTGGCGCGTTTGATCTCGAAGCCAGGCAGTTGGGCACCCACCAACGCACAGGCCGTCTTCAGGCCCGCACGAGCGTTGCTCGCACCGCAGACGATCTGTAAGGGTTCAGACATACCAACATCGACCTGGCACACCTGCAAACGGTCGGCGTCCGGATGCCTCTCGGCCGAGAGGATCTGAGCCACCACCACAAACGAAAACGGCGGTGCGACGGGCATCAGAGCCTCAACCTCGAGGCCTGCCATGGTGAGTTGATGCGACAGAGCGGCACTGTCGAGCGTAGGATTGACCCGGCTACGCAACCAAGATTCGGAAAATTGCATGGCGGCGTCCTCAGGCGAATTGCTTCAAAAAGCGCACATCATTCTCAAAGAATAATCTCAAGTCATCGACGCCATAGCGCAACATGGCCAACCGCTCGACCCCAAGACCAAAGGCAAAGCCCTGCCAGCGTTCGCTGTCGATCCCCACATGTGCGAACACATTGGGATGCACCATGCCACAACCCAGCACCTCCAGCCAACCAGTGTGCGAACAAACGCGGCAGCCCTCACCACCACAAATCACGCAACCAATGTCCATCTCGGCCGACGGTTCGGTAAACGGGAAGAAGGAGGGACGGAAGCGCACCGGCAAGGTGTCACGCTCAAAGAATCGCGCCATGAAGTCGGCCAAAAGCCCTTTCAGATCCGCGAAACTCGCTGTCTCATCGATCCAGAGCCCCTCGACCTGATGGAACATCGGTGTATGAGTCACATCGGAGTCACAACGATAGACGCGCCCCGGTGCAACGATGCGGATCGGTGGCGGGTTGTCCTGCATATAACGCACCTGAACCGGTGATGTATGGGTCCGCAACAAGCGGCCGGCATCGAGGTAAAAAGTGTCGTGCATGGCCCGTGCCGGATGGTCTTCAGGAATATTCAGTGCGGTAAAGTTATGGAAGTCGGTCTCGATCTCCGGGCCATCAGCCACCACAAAACCCAGTGATCCAAACAAGGCCTCCATGCGCGCCAGGGTGCGGGTCACCGGATGCAGCCCACCCACACCCTCACCACGACCGGGCAGGGTGATATCCAGCGACTCCGCTGCCAACTGGGCTGCCAGGTCAGCCTCTTGAAGGGATAGACGACGGGCCTTGAGGAGCGCCTCAATACCCTCCTTGACGCGATTAATCGACGCGCCCGCCTCGCGCCGTGCCTCGGGCGGCAAGCCTCCGAGCGCCTTCATCTGCTCAGCCACCCAACCCTGTTTGCCTAGAAAACCGGCCTTAACTTGATCGAGTACTGGCAGTGAAGTGGCCGCCGCAAAGGCGCTTTCAGCATCACGCAAGATGGCATCAGACATGGAGCAACCTCAACACAGCCAAACAAAAGTTCCACGAGGACACTTCGAAAAACCCGTATGCGTCGTTCCCGAGTCCGCGAAAACCCAGCAAGAACAACAAACGGATACCCGTTTTAACGGATATGAGCGTTTTTTCGAGGTGCCCACCACAAACAAGAACGGGGAGGACTTGCGTCATCCCCGGCCGGGTATTACCAAACCACCGATTCAACGCTGCGCGTCGAATCGTCTAGTGGTCAGTTCGCCAAGGCAGCCTTGACCTGCTCCGTAATCTGAGCAAAGGCCGCTTCGTCGAAGATAGCCATGTCGGACAGCACCTTACGATCCAGGTCAATCCCTGTCTTCTTCAAACCGTGCATGAACTGGCTGTAGGTCAGATCCAGGCTGCGAGCGGCCGCGTTGATACGAGCGATCCACAGCGTACGGAACTGGCGCTTTTTCTGACGACGGTCACGATAGGCGTATTGACCGGCCTTCATCACCGCTTCGTTGGCGACGCGGAAGACATTATTACGACGACCACGGAAGCCTTTGGCGGCGTCAATGACCTTCTTGTGTGAGGCGTGTGCGGTTACTCCGCGTTTAACTCTGGGCATGGTTTCTCCTTACGCGTAGGGCATCATGTCGCGAATATGGCGCTGATCACCCGCTGCTACAGCGGTGGTGCCACGCAATTGGCGCTTAGACTTGGTGGTCTTCTTGGTCAGAATATGACGCTTGAAGGCTTGGCCGCGCTTGATACTGCCGCTGCCCCGAACGCGGAAACGCTTTGCAGCCCCGCTTTTGGTCTTCATTTTCGGCATGGCCGATTCCTTTCATTTATATATGCCAGACAGGTGGACTCCAATGGAGACGCTTTAAACCTGCCAACACGACTTATTGATGCGACTTCAACTACCAGGGGCCGCATCGACCCCGAGATTCATTTCTTCTTCTTCGGTCCAATGACCATCACCATCTGCCGGCCTTCCAGCTTAGGCATCTGCTCCACCGTACCCAACTCCATCGCATCGGACTCAATCCGCTTCAACTGGTCCATACCAATGTTCTGATACGCCATCTCGCGACCGCGGAAACGCAAAGTCACCTTGACCTTGTCCCCATCCGCCAAGAAACGCAACAGACCGCGCATCTTGACCTGGTAGTCATTCTCGTCAGTACCCGGACGAATCTTGACTTCCTTGATTTGAATCTGCTTCTGCTTCTGGCGTGCATCATGCTGCTTCTTTTGTTCCTGGTAGCGGAACTTACCAAAATCCATGATCTTGCACACTGGCGGTTTAGCCAGCGGTGCGATCTCAACGAGATCCAGCTCTGCCTCCTCGGCCTTGAACAAGGCCTCACGCGCACTACAAATGCCTAGTTGCTCGCCATCCACTCCAACGAGCCGGACCTCGGGTGAGGTAATCTCACCATTAATCCGTTGTTCCTTTTCCAAAGCGATGCTCAATTCCCCTTAAAACAATGTCGCACTATCAGAGCGCATGGACCAATTTAGACCCCGACTTGGCCTCTAATTCCGATCCCAACAGGGCCGAAAAGGCCTCCAATGTCATCGTCCCTAAATCCTCACCACCCCGACGCCGTACGGCCACACGGCCTTCGGCCATCTCCTTATCCCCGATCACAACCTGATAAGGAACTCGTTGCATCGAGTGGGCGCGGATTTTATAGCCAATCTTCTCATTTCTCAAGTCCATTTCGACCCGGAAGCCCTGTTTTTTCAGATCACTAGTCACTTGAACCACAGCCTTGGCTTGCGCATCGGTGATACTCATCACCACCACCTGCACCGGCGCCAGCCACAATGGCATGGCACCGGCATAGTTTTCGATCAGGATGCCAGTAAAGCGTTCCAGGGAACCAAACAGGGCTCGATGCAGCATGACCGGCCGCTTCTGAGTATTGTCGGCATCCACATAGTGGAGATCAAAACGTTCCGGCAAGCTCATATCCACCTGAAGCGTGCCGCATTGCCAATCGCGGCCAATAGCATCGCGCAGGACGAACTCCAGTTTGGGGCCGTAGAAGGCACCTTCGCCAGGAAATAGTTCGTACTTCATGCCCATGTGTTCCAGAGCCAAGGACAAGGCGTCCTCCAGCTTGTCCCAGGTTGCGTCCGAGCCGATGCGCTTTTCCGGGCGCGTCGACAGCTTGATGCGCACCTCGGTGAAACCAAAATCCGCATAAATATCAAGAATCAGGGCGACGACATCCTTGCACTCCTGCTCCATCTGCTCCTCGGGCTCTCGCCCCTGACCCAGGGTGTGATCGAGATCGACGGTGTACGCCTCGAACATGGCCAAAGCCTTCCGGATCACATCGC
>SXRG01000078.1 GCA_005793645.1 Burkholderiales bacterium | reverse complement strand
GGTCCACATCACCGACGGGAACAAGTCGCCCCCAGGTGCCGTTGCCGAGTAGGTCCGACGTGTCGCCCGGACACGCTGTCGCAACTATCGGGCGTCCGAGGGCAAGGGTTTTCCTGTGTGGTGCAAAAGGGCACGGAACACCGGGATGAGTTGACGCCGCAGGGGTTTTTATCGAATCACGCAGGCGGTGTGCTGGGCGGTATTTCCACGGGTCAGACGATCACGGCCTCGGTGGCGATTAAGCCAACCTCGTCGCTGCGCATCCCAGGCCGCAGCATTGATATTGACGGTGCCCCCTGCGAGGTGGTGACCGAAGGCCGCCATGATCCTTGTGTGGGTATTCGCGCCACACCGATTGTTGAAGCCATGCTGGCCATCGTGCTGATGGATCACGCCCTGCGTCAGCGCGGGCAAAACGCCGATGTACGTTGCCCGACGCCAGTGATTACCGGATGAGCCGATTTGAATTTGTCTACCACGGAGTATTGCTATGAGGTGTCACCATGATTGAAAGCCACGACCTGTTTCATGAGTTTCCTGAGTATCAGGACAAGATCCGCGCCCTGATGCTGTCTTCGGATGCCTTTGTACGCATGATGAAGGACTACGATGACTGCGATCACAAGATCCGACGCATTGAACAGCGCGTTGATCCGGCGACGGATTTTTATTGTGAAGAGCTTAAGTATCTGCGGGTGCGACTGAAGGATCAGTTGTACAAGATGCTGGCCCTCTGAGCCGTTAAATCCTGAACGGGGCGTCCGGGTGACGCCCTTTTTTACTTGGAACTCATGCTTCCGTACTGGCGTCTTTCCAGCTTCTACCTGTTTTACTTTGCTTTTATCGGCGTGATGGCCCCGTATTGGCCGTTGTTTCTTCAGTCGCGTGGGTTTGGCGCGTTTGAGATTGGCGTGCTGATGTCGTTACTGCATGTGATGCGCATCTTTGCGCCTAATGTGTGGGGGCACCTGGCCGATCGGAGCGGCCGCCGCATGATCTGGGTGCAGATGGGTGTTCTCGCTACCCTGCTGGGCTTTTGCCTGGTTTTCTGGTTGCAGGGGTTCTGGGGCATGTTCCTCATGATGGTTTTGGTCAGTTTTTTCTGGAGTGGAGCCTTGCCGCTGGTGGAGGCCAATACCCTGATTCATCTGGGCGAGCGTAGCGATCGTTATGGCCGCATTCGTTTGTGGGGATCCATTGGCTTTATTCTGGTGGTGATTGGTGTGGGTGATTTGCTTGACCATCATCCGGTGACCGTGTTGCCGTGGATTATCCTTGCCTTGCTGGTTGGAACGGTGTTTACGGCGCGTTTCATGCCGGAGGCTGTGTCGCGGCATGGCGATGCCGAAACCGTGCCGCTAGGCCAACTTTTGCGCCGTCCCAAGGTGCTGGCCTTGTTTGCGGCGGCCATCCTGATGGCGGCGGCTCATGGCCCTTATTACACTTTCTTCACCGTCCATCTGGTCAATACGGGTTACAGCAAATCAGTTGCGGGCTGGTTGTGGGCCCTCGGGGTGATTCTCGAAATAGGCATCTTCTTGATCATGCCGAAGGTTTTTGCCCGCATCCGTGTGGAGACGGTTCTGTTGCTTACCTTATTGGCGGCGGTGCTGCGTTTTTTCCTGATTGGCTGGTGGGTGGACGTCACGGCGTTGCTGTTATTCGCTCAGGTGTTGCACGCATTGACTTTTGGCGCCTACCACGCAGCGGCGATGGCCCTTATTCACCGCTGGTTTCGCGGCCGGGTACAGGCGCGTGGTCAGGCCCTCTACAACAGCATTGCCTTCGGCATTGGTGGCAGCCTTGGTAGCCTGTATTCCGGTGCGGTTTGGGATGCGTGGGGCGCGGGGGTTACCTTTAGCGCCGCCGCAGGGTGCGCTTTTATGGCGGCGGTTGTTTTTGTCGTGGGCGACCGGTACAGGGTCATGCGATAATCATGCGTCTATTTTTTATACCCTCTGCACAATGTCTGCGTTAAGCCTTTACGACAAGCTCTGGAATGCCCATGTGGTGCATGTTGAGCCCAACGGCATGACCCTGTTGTATATCGACCGCCAGCTGGTGCATGAGGTGACCAGTCCGCAGGCCTTCGAGGGGTTGGTGCTGACGGGGCGTTCGCCGCATCGTGTGGGCAGTATTCTGGCTACGCCGGACCACAATGTACCGACCACTCACCGTGCTGATGGCATTGTCGATCCGGTGTCGCGTTTGCAGGTAGAAACCTTGGACAACAACTGCCAAACGTTTGGCCTGACCGAATTTCGTATGGACGACCGCCGTCAGGGCATTGTCCATGTCATTGGCCCGGAGCAGGGCTTTACCCAGCCTGGCGTGACCCTGGTGTGCGGCGATTCGCATACCTCCACCCACGGTGCATTCGCGGCGTTGGCTTTCGGCATTGGCACTTCTGAGGTCGAGCATGTGATGGCCACGCAATGTCTGTGGCAGCAGAAATCGAAGGCGATGCGTGTCAGTGTTGAAGGAGATTTGGTTGATGGTGTGACGGCCAAGGACATCGCGTTGGCTATTATCGGTCGGATCGGTACGGCGGGCGGCACGGGGTACGCTATTGAGTTTGCCGGCAGTGCTATTCGCGCCCTGTCGATGGAAGGGCGTATGACGCTGTGCAATATGGCGATTGAGGCGGGTGCCCGTGCTGGTCTGGTGGCGGCGGATGAGAAGACTGTTGAGTATTTGCGGGGTCGTACCTATGCGCCTTCGGGCGCGGAATGGGATCGCGCCGCGGCCTATTGGCGTTCGTGGGTATCGGATGCCGACGCGGTGTTTGATGCCGAGGTGCGTCTTGATGCCGCCGACATCGCCCCGCAGGTGACCTGGGGTACCTCGCCAGAGATGGTGGTGGCAGTGACCGGCCGGGTGCCGAATCCGGCGGATGCCGTCAGCCCGGTGCAAAAGAACGACTGGGAACGGGCGCTGGCGTACATGGGTCTGACGGCGGGTACGCCGATAGCTGAGATTGCCGTGGATATCGTGTTTATTGGCTCCTGCACCAATTCGCGTATCGAAGATTTGCGTGAGGCAGCGGCAGTGGCGTGGGGCCGTAAGAAGGCGGTTAGCGTGAAGCAGGTGTTGGTGGTTCCGGGTTCAGGCTTGGTCAAGGCGCAGGCCGAGGCCGAGGGTCT
>SXRG01000077.1 GCA_005793645.1 Burkholderiales bacterium | reverse complement strand
GCGCCCATGACCGCAGACTGCTTCTGGTCAGCAGGGTATTTAGCGATCTCGCGATCAATCTGGGCTAAGGATTCATTCGTCAGCATGTTGTCATCCAATCAGCGGTCGATCTCGCCGAACACGATATCCATCGTACCGATGATGGCCACCGCATCGGCCAGCATGTGCCCTTTGGCCATCTCGTCCAGGGCCTGAAGGTGGGCAAAACCCGGTGCGCGAATCTTCATCCGGTAAGGTTTATTGGCACCATCAGACACCATGTAGATACCAAACTCGCCCTTGGGATGTTCAACGGCTGCATAGGCCTCACCCTCAGGCACATACATCCCCTCGGTGAACAGCTTGAAGTGGTGAATCAGGGATTCCATATTGCTCTTCATGGCCTCACGCAAGGGCGGGCCAATTTTGGCGTTGTCCGTCATCACCAGCCCGGGGTTGACGCGCAGCCAATTCACGCACTGCTGAATGATGCGGTTGGATTGCCGCATCTCTTCCATGCGCACCAGGTAACGGTCATAGGAATCGCCCGTGCGCCCCACAGGAATCTCGAAATCCATGCGGTCATACACTTCGTAGGGCTGCATCTTACGCAGATCCCATGCCACGCCGGAGCCGCGCAACATGGGGCCGGTGAAACCCAGCGCCTTGGCACGATCCGGATCGACCACGCCAATGCCAACCAATCGTTGCTTCCAAATGCGGTTATCCGTCAGCAGGGTTTCGTAATCATCACAATAACCGGGGAAACGGCGGGTGAAATCCTCGATGTAATCGAGCAGCGACCCCTGACGGTTTTCGTTCAGGCGGCGGGCCTTTTCGGAACTGCGATTCACCGTGTCGTACTGCGCCATCGTGTCGGGCAGGTCACGATACACGCCGCCGGGGCGGTAATAAGCCGCATGCAGACGGGCACCGGTGACCGCCTCGTACATATCCATCAGGTCTTCACGCTCGCGGAATGCGTACAGGAACATGGTCATCGCGCCCACATCCAGGGCATGCGCGCCAATCCACAGCAGGTGGTTAAGGATGCGGGTGATCTCGTCAAACATCACGCGGATGTACTGTGCCCGCAGCGGCACCTCAACACCCAACAACTTTTCGGTCGCCAGCACATAGGCGTGCTCGTTGCACATCATCGACACATAGTCGAGCCGATCCATGTACGGCATTGCCTGCACGAAGGTCTTGTGCTCGGCCAGCTTCTCGGTGCCGCGATGCAACAGACCAATATGCGGATCGGCGCGCTCGATCACCTCGCCATCCATCTCCAGCACCAGACGCAATACCCCATGCGCCGCCGGATGCTGCGGGCCAAAGTTCAGAGTGTAGTTACGAATCTCAGACACGGCCAGCTCCATAGCTTTCATCGCGGACGATACGCGGCGTCACCTCACGCGGCTCGATGCTGACCGGCTGATAAATGACACGACGCTGCTCCGGGTCGTAACGCATCTCGACATGGCCAGAGATCGGGAAATCCTTGCGGAATGGGTATCCAATAAAGCCGTAATCCGTGAGGATGCGGCGCATATCGGGATGGCCTTCGAAAACGATACCAAACAGATCGAAGCATTCGCGCTCATACCAGTTTGCCGCCGGCCAGAGAGTATGAACCGAGGGCACGACCGGGAGTGCTGTATCCGGGGCGAAGACCCGCACCCGCACCCGTTGGTTGCGACGCACCGACAGCAAATGGATGACTGCAGCAAAGCGCAGGCCATCCTTGAAACGACTCTCGCCGCCCTCGCGGTAATCCAAATAATCAATACCGCACAGGTCAATCAAGGTATCAAAACGCAACTCAGGGGCATCACGCAATTGCGTGGCGGCCTCCATCAGATTCGCCGCGTCCACCTCCAAGGTGACCTCATCAAGCGCCACCGTGAGATTGGCTATCAGGTCCCCCAGCGTATCTTGCAGGCGTTCGGCGAGGGCTTCGGCAGTCAAAGGCATGAGAGAGTCCGATCAGCGAGCAATGGTCTGAGTACGGCGGATCTTGTTTTGCAACTGCAGGATGCCGTAGAGCAAGGCCTCGGCGGTCGGCGGACAACCTGGCACATAAATATCCACGGGCACAACCCGGTCACAACCGCGCACCACGGCATAGGAATAGTGGTAATAACCACCCCCGTTTGCGCAGGAACCCATGGAAATCACCCACTTTGGGTCCGGCATCTGGTCATACACCTTCCGCAAAGCAGGTGCCATCTTGTTGGTCAGTGTGCCGGCGACGATCATCACATCCGACTGACGCGGACTGGGGCGGAACACCACACCGAAGCGATCAAGATCGTAACGCGAGGCACCCGCCTGCATCATCTCCACCGCACAACACGCCAAACCAAAGGTCATCGGCCACAAGGAACCATTCTTGGCCCAGTTGATGACGCTGTCGGCCGTTGTAGTGACGAAGCCCTTTTCGAGAATGCCTTCAATACCCACCCTGAATCACTCCCACTCAAGCGCGCCCCGCATCCACTCGTAGGCGAAGCCAACAATCAGGATGGTAAGAAACACGACCATGGACCAAAAACCAAACGCACCAATCTCTTCCAGGACGATCGCCCAAGGGAAAAGAAAGGCAATCTCCAGATCAAACAGAATAAACAGGATGGCGACGAGGTAATAACGCACATCAAACTTCATGCGCGCGTCTTCAAAAGCCTCGAAGCCGCACTCGTAGGCGGAGAGTTTTTCGGGATCTGGACGGTGCGGAGAAAGCACCCATCCGATGAGAATTGGGCCGATGCCAATCGCCAAACCGACCAAAACAAACATCAGCACCGGAAAGTAATTTTCCAACATGACTTCTGTGTTTCTCGCTTTAAGAATCCGTGGGTAGGATTCTATGGGGACGCACAACCGGGGTCAAATGACCCAATCATGACAAAAAGGGCCAAAAATCTTATAAATCAAACACCTGTCAAATAAGGCAATACATTCATTAAAAAAATCGATGGTGCCGACGGCGAGACTCGAACTCGCACGACCTAGGTCACTACCCCCTCAAGATAGCGTGTC
>SXRG01000076.1 GCA_005793645.1 Burkholderiales bacterium | reverse complement strand
TATCGCTACGGGCAGCAAACTGCGAGATCTTTTTCAGGTCACGAACCTCGTCCGGTGAATGAAAGCGTCCGGAGTCGAGTGCACGGGCAAGATGAAGATGACACACATAATTGGCCCGCCCCTTGAGCAGGGCCGTACTGACTGGGTGCTGCAAGACCGCCCGCACTGCCGGAAGATCGCGCTGGAAAAGTTGATCCTGCAAGGTCTTGCTAGCCGTCGAAAGCAGCACCTTGCCGCCCGCCTGTAGGGCGGGTACCAGATACGCGAGGGTCTTGCCAGTACCCGTACCGGCCTCGATGACCAATATCCCGGACTGTTCGATAGCCTCCGTAATACGCTCGGCCATGGCTTGCTGCATGGGTCGGCTGCGAAATTCTGGGATGGCTGCAGAAAACGGCCCATCCTCTGCAAACAACTCCGTTAGCCCTGTCATTTGTCCTGTCATGTCATAGACAATTGAGTCGATAACGGAGTGGGGGTCGCGTTGTCGGTCAATTGCAAGGCTCCTTCGACATCAACCACTACAGGTCGAGACACACCAGGTTCTGGCATGGTTACACCGACCAGGTGACGCGCCATCTCCATGGTCAGACGGTTGTGGGTGATAAACAGGAACTGGGTCTCGGCCGACATCTTCTGTACCAGACGGCAGTAGCGCTCGGTGTTGCTATCGTCGAGGGGCGCATCTACCTCATCGAGCAGACAAAATGGGGCTGGAGTGAGGCGAAACAGGGCAAATACCAGCGACAGCGCAGTCAGGGCCTTCTCGCCGCCAGACAGGAGATGAATGGAACTGTTCTTCTTGCCCGGTGGTTGAGCGACGATGCTCAACCCCGCCTCCAGTATGTCTTCGCCGGTCAGGACCAGTTGCGCTTCACCACCTCCAAAAAGCTCTTGGAAAAATGTCTTGAATTCCAGGCTGACACGGTCATAGACCGACTGCAAGTTGGCACGACTTTCCGCGTCAATACGGGCAATCGCCCCTTCCAGGGTTGCCACCGCCGCCTCCAGGTCTGCGACCTGAGCGTTCAGGTAGCCCAGACGCTCACTGGCGGCCTCCAGTTCGGCCAAGGCCACCATGTTGACGGCGCCCAGAACTTCGATCTCATGGTGTAAACGGATCATCTCGCTGCTCAGGCGAGCCTCTTTGTCCTCAGCAACCAGGGTGGCGGCCACCGCTGCCTCATCAAACCCGGCCCACGGCCCGGAAAGCGACGGCAGGTGCTGGGCCAGTTGTTCAGCAAATTGAGCCTCCTTGATACGGGCCTCTTGGTGTTTAAGTTCCAATGCCTGCAACCGTGCCCGCAAGGGGTCAAGGGCTTGTTCTGCCTGGACACGCGCCTGTTCATGGCCACGCAACGCCTGTTGACTCCCTTCCAGGGCTTCGCGAGCCACAACCAAGGTCGCTTCAGCCCGATGGCGCTCATCAAGCGCTGTTTGCAAGGAGGCCATCAGCGGACCTTCAACAAGGGTGGCCAATTCGTTCCGTACACGGGTTGCGTGGCTCTCCAGTTGAAGGGCCTCGCCGGTCTGCCGCTCGGTCTCGGCCGCGTAGCGTTCCAGACGCAGGGTCATGGTATGCAAAACCATTTGCTCTGACTGCAAGGCCTGCTGCGCCTCACGCTCTGCTGTACGCAGAGCCGATAATTGCGCATCAACACGCTGCAGATCCTGACGCTGGCTCTGCAATTGGGACTCCAGCGCCTGAATGGCTGTCCTGTTGTGGGCCAACCGGGTCTCGGAGTCCGTGCGGCGGGTCGTTTCATCCGTTTGTTGCACGGCAATCTCTGCCTGGTCGTGTTCGATCTGTGCCTGTCGCGCAGCCCGGCGCTGCGCAGCCTCTCGTGCATGAAGAAGGCGAATCTGGCTCTGGTGGGCCTGAGTCTGCGCCACACGCTGGGACTGCTGCATTGCATCCAGACTGGCCCGAGCGGTGTTGCGTTCGGTCTCTGCTTCTTTTAAGAGCCTCTGGCTGGCCTCGTTTGCAACCTGCAGACGGCACTTCTCCGCATTCAGTTCGGCTAACTCGCGTGTCCGGCGCAAAATGCCTTGTCGCGCCGGATCGAGTGCATTCAGAGTCACACTGTGAGCACTGACACAATGCCCTTCCGGGGTCACCAAAGTGGTTGCCCAAGGCAGCTCGGCATGGCGCGCCAAAGCGGTCGGTAAGTCCTCTACACAGCCCACACCCGCCAACACGGTATCAAGAAAGGATCGCAGTACCGGTGACTGACAACGGACCTGCTCGGCCAGTGGTGCCAGGTCTGTGGGTAACAAATTCCGGTCCACAGGAGCGGTCGTCGTTCCCCCAAGCGGGAAATCCAACCGGCTGAGTGGCAACCCCGTCACCGGCGATTTTGTCCCTGGCAGATCCATAAGCCAGTCAGCATTCAGGATCTCTGCTAAGGCTTCTAGACGCGGCCCAAGAACCGCTTCAACAGCCGTTTCCCAGTGTGGATTGACCTCAATGATCTGCCACAAGCGTTTGCAGTCCGTCAGCTTATGACGGGCCAGCCACACCGCCGTCTGCGTCTCGGAGTGTTCGTTCTGTTGTTGCAAACGAGTCAGTGCAGCATACTGAGCCTCACAGTGATGTAGGGCGCGTTGGGTCTCAGTAGCCGTCGCATGGGCCGTGCGCCAAGCCTGTTCAGCCGTCTCGATTCTGTTACGGCCGGCTAACAGATGGCTGTCCGCCTGAATTAAGGCGGCCTCGGCGTTGGCATGCTCTGTTTCCATGCGTTCAATGACAAGGGGGTCTGCCTGCGCTAGCTGACCCAACTCCTGCGTCAGGCGATCCATACGCTGTTCTAGTTGCTGCAGACTTCGCATCGACTGTTCACGCTGATTGCGGGCCAATGCCGCATCCTGCTGCAGGCTGGCTAGTTGTCCTTGGCTGATAGTATGGGCAGCGCGTGTCCCCAACATGGCGGACTCAACCTCCGGGAGTGCGGATTTCTGACTGACCCAGGCAGCTTCCAATCTCTTGATCTTGGCTTCCGCCGCATTCAAAGCCAGGGCCGTATCCGTACGCGCATGGTCGGCGCTTGCGGTCTCCGCCAGCAAGGCCCGTTGGCGTTCATCCACCCTTTGCAAATCCATCTCGAGCCGATGCCGCTGTTCGCGTAGGTGGGCCATCATTTGTTCTAGGCGCGTCACCTCTGCACCCGCCGCGTAATAGGCCGCCTGCGTCTGGTTAAGTTGATTCAGATTCTCGTGCTGGCGTTGCCGTTCTTCTTCAGCCTGACGCTCAGCCTGCCGAATGGTGGTGCCACATGCATCCATCTCAACCCGGACCCGTAACTGGTCGTTCAGAACGCGCGCCTGTACGGCCTGGGCATCGCGCCGTCGCACCAAGGCGAGCTGCGCCTCGCGCCATTGCCGTTCGGCTTGAAGGTCAAAATACCGCCGTGCCACCTCGGCCTGCACAGTGAGGCGCTCAATCTGGCGTTGCAACTCCCCACGGATATCCTCGACCCGATCCAAATTCTCACGGGTGTCGCGCAAGCGGTGTTCAGTCTCACGCCGCCGTTCGCGGTACTTGGAGACTCCGGCGGCCTCTTCAAGATGGCCGCGCAAATCTTCCGGACGGGCCTCGATGAGACGCGAAATCGTTCCCTGTTCAATGATGGCATAGGCATCGCCACCCAAACCCGTGCCGAGGATCAGGTCAGTGACATCGCGACGGCGGACATGGACATTATTGAGAAAATAACTGGAGTCCCCATGGCGGGTCAGCACCCGTTTGACCGAAATCTCAGCATACGAGGCCCATTGGCCGGGCGCTCGCCCATCACTGTTATCGAACAAGAGCTCAACCACCGCACGGGCAGCGGGCTTGCGCTGCGCGGAGCCATTGAAAATGACATCTTGCAGGGTTTCACCGCGCAACTCGCGAGCCTTGGATTCGCCCAGGACCCAGCGTACGGCATCAATGACATTAGATTTGCCACAGCCGTTCGGGCCGACAATGCCGGTCAGATTTGTGGGTGCCGGGATGCTGACCGGGTCCACGAAAGACTTGAATCCGGCCAGATGGATGTGCTTGAGGCGCAAGGCGAAGTCACAGGCTGAGTATAATCGGCCGAATTGTAACTTAACCTTTGTCACTGAGCCCTTTCCTGCCATGCCCAGCCTGCCTAGCAAAACGCTTGAGACCTTTCCCAATCCGAAACCCGAGCGGGACTACCATATCCACATGGAAATTCCGGAGTTCACTTGCCTGTGTCCCAAGACCGGCCAGCCGGACTTTGCCACCCTGACCCTGGATTACATCGCAGACCAGACCTGTGTGGAATTGAAAAGCCTCAAGCTTTATATGTGGTCATTTCGCGATGAGGGACATTTCCATGAAGATGTTACCAATCGCATCCTTGACGACTTGGTACGCGCAACCGAACCGCGTTTCATGCGTCTGACGGCCCGTTTTTATGTGCGGGGTGGGGTCTTCACTAATGTTGTCGCCGAGCACCACAAGGCCGGCTGGGCACCTGCCCCGCGCGTCGAACTCAGCCAGTTCCCAGCCAATTCCAACACGCGTGGCTAAGTAAAACTAGCGCGCCTCGACCTTGCCGAGCGCCTTTTCATCGATGGAAACGCCCACATCAGCCTTGACCGCAGCAATGAAGGCCTTGATTTCACTCTTTCCCTGCATGCGTAGCAGATCGGCACGGATCCGTCCGGCATGCTGCTCGGCGGCCTTACCAGCCTGAACCTGGTTAATCCGATAGAGGCGATAACCCTCCTGCGTTTCGACGCCAACAAATATCGGCAGTCGCTGGGAAGATTGTTTGAAGATGACCTTGATCGCCTCCGGCGGCAAGTTAAGCGGCTGCATGCGCGTTAACATCATGTTCGCGCTCCAAACCCCGGTCCCCTTGCCCGTCTGTGTCTGTGCCAAGGTCTCGGCACCGGTCCGGCGCGCTGTGGCCAAAGCCGTACGATTCGCCAGTTGTTCACGAATCTGCGCCGATACCTCGGCCAGCGAACGCACACCGGCCGGTTTATGCTCCAAGAGACGGGCCGCCACCAAGGTGTTGGGTGCCACCTCAATAGCATCCGTATTTTGTTTCTTGGCCAGGCTCTCAGGTGAAAACACGGCATCCATCAGGCCAGGATGACCCAGAAAGGCCGGTTCTGCCTGAGCTCGGCCGATCCAGCCAGAGGTCTGCACCGTCAGGTTGTAGGCCTTGGCCACGGCCTGCAAACCGTTTGCCTGTTCATACACTTGATTGGCAAACTTATCGGCCTGTTCGGCAAAGCGTTTCTGGGCCTCCTGCGTGCGCCATTCTTCGGTCAGTTGAGCCTTCAAACGCTCGAAAGGCTGTGCCTGAGCCACACGAATCTCGTCCAGAAAGATAATGTGGTAGCCGAATTCACTCTCAACCACACCGCTGATCTCACCCTTTTTCAAGGCAAACGCCGTATCCGCAAAGGCCTTGATCATGCGGTCACGGGTAAAGAAGTCCAGGTCACCGCCTTTGCTCGCAGAACCCGGATCCTGCGAATGCTTGCGCGCCAGGTCAGAAAACCGGGCCGGAGTCTTTTTCACCTCGGCCAACACCTGCTCGGCCTTCTGGCGAGCCTGGCTTCGCTCGGACGCTGGCTGATCCGCACGAGCCGCAATCAGGATGTGCCGGGCACGACGCTGCTCAGGTTCACTATAGCGCGACAAATGGCTGTCGTAATGGCGCCGGACGGCGGCCTCATCGACCTTGATCTGTCCCTTAATAGCCTCTAGGGAAAGAACCAAATATTCCACCCGTACCTGTGCCGGGGTCTCGAACTTGGCGCGCTGGGCCTTATACTCGGCCTCAATCGCAGCATTATCGACCTTTTCAGGGGCAAGGAAGTGGCGCGCCTCGAAGATCTGCTCGTTAACCTCGCGCTGTTCAGACAAGGCAGTGATCAGTTGTTTGACGCTGCCTTCAGCGATGAAACTGCCCTCGCGCAGACCCACTTCCAACTGACTCAACTGGACATCCTGTTGTAATAGCGCTAACAACTGGGTCTGGCTCATGCCGCGGTTACGCAACCAACTATCCATGCGTGCCGGTGAGAATTTCCCACCATCCTGAAAGACCGGGATCTCGGCCAGAGTCTTGAGCGCCTGCTGCGGATCGGCCTTGATCCCGCTTTTCTGGGCCGCCAGCGTCATGACACGCGCCGTAATCAAGTCGTCCAGCACAGCCTGACGAAACTTGGGGTCCTCGGTATTGACCTTGCCCTCACCATTAGCCTCTTGGGCATCCTTCTGGTTACGCAAGGCTAACTGGAAATCCTGCTGGCTGATGGCATCGCCACCAACCTTGGCAACTTCAACTACCGCCGAGCGGTCATTGATATAAGAGTCAACCCCGAAGATGGCAAAGGTCAGGATAACCAAGCCCAGAATGACGCGGGCGATCCAACCTTGCGCGCGATCACGAATAGCTTCTAGCATGATAAAAACCCATTAGCGTACGCATTGCGTACAGTCTGTTGTAAAACAACCACACCAATCTTGGCTGTGGTGTATCAAGGCAGCCAAAAGACTGCGCGGGCTGATTATACCTAGCTGATCAAGTTGTGCCACGCGCGGTTCCCGCTGCTTTATCGGATGTCACAACATCCTCACACATAGCGCAAGAAATAACCAGAACCCATTGAATCACTTGCGTTTTGCATGCTGATTGGTTAGTATGGCGGCCATGGTGATCAAGTTTAGATGTATTCCAATGCGAGAAACCAACGCTTCTCGCTCCAGGGAGAAAACCACAAAACCTCGTCTATGGGCCCTTTTCGGGTTATGTCTGACGGGGTTGTTCGTACTACCCACGGCCTTTGCCGAACCTGTGCGCCGCGAAGCGCTCCCTGTCTTAGCTTTAACGGTCCTGCCCGCCCAAACCGATACAATCGATCTCTGGTCGCGTGTCCGTGAAGGGTTCGTTATGGATGAGGTTTCGCCCGCACTGGTACGAACTCATGAACGCTGGTTTGCCAGCCACCCGGAACACTTAGCCCGTACGGCCGAGCGTAGCCGCCCGTATCTCTACCATGTCGTTGAAGAGGTCGAACGGCGTGGCATGCCCATGGAAGCAGCTCTACTGCCCTTCATCGAGTCTTCCTATAACCCGGCCGCTACCTCACCGCGAGCTGCCGCCGGGATGTGGCAATTCATCCCGTCCACCGGCCGTCTTTATGGCCTGAAGCAGGATGGCTGGGTCGACAGCCGCCGCGATGTGACGGCCGCCACCGATGCCGCACTCGATTATCTACAAAAGCTGTACGCCCAATTTGGTCGCTGGGATCTCGCCTTTGCCGCTTACAACTGCGGTGAGGGCTGTGTCGCACGGGTCCTCAAGAAGAACACCAGCAAAGGCAAGCCTGTGGATTATGCTAGTCTGCAACTACCGACCGAGACGCGTCACTATGTACCCAAACTGATTGCCCTGCGCAACATTGTGCGTGAACCGGAACGCTTCCATGTCCAGTTGAAGCCGATCGATAACGATGCCTATTTCATGCAGGTCAATCTCAAGCAGCCTATGACCGCCGCTACGGCGGCCAAATTGGCTGAGATGAGCATGACCGAGTTCATTCAGCTCAACCCGGGCTTTCGCCGCAATGTCATTGGCGGCGTCACCTCCAGCGCCATGCTGATTCCAGCAGATCGGGTCGAGGCCTTCCACTTCAATCTGCAGCAAGCCGGCAAGGCCGAAAGCTCACTGAAGGCCTATACTCCGAAAAACGGTGATACCCTGGCTAAGATTGCCGACCGTTTCGGCGTTACCTTGCAATGGCTGCGCGATCACAATGTGGTCAAGACCAACCGCAAAGGCACCCTATCTGAATCACAAACTGTTCTGGTTCCAGTGCGGAAACCCGAGGCTGAACCGGCCAAATCTGACCAAAAACCGGATCTGCGCGCCAGCTTGCCGTTTTCACGCTCGCGTACCCAGCCGCTTTAACCCGTCCTGATATCCGCTCTGATTGACCTGGGCACCGAAGCCATTAGTGCCTGCGTATAAGGGTGATTCGGTGCGGTCATAAGAGTTTCCGCTGCCCCCGTCTCTACAATCCTGCCTCCTTGCATCACCGCTACTTGGTCAGCGAAATAGCCGACGAGCGGCAGATTGTGGGTAATGAACAGATAGGCTAATCCACGCTCTTGTTGCAGTTCGCGCAATAGCCCCAACACCTGCGCTTGTACTGATACATCGAGTGCACTGGTTGGTTCATCCAAAATCAGCAGTTGCGGCTCGACACAAAGCGCCCGGGCGATGGCGATGCGTTGACGCTGACCACCAGAAAAGGCATGTGGATAGCGCGGCATGGCACTCGCATCCAGCCCTACTCGATCCAGCATCCGTTCCATCTGCTGTCGGCGCGCGGCAGGTTCCAGTTCCGGACGTAAGGCCAGCAAGCCTTCTTCCAAGATATCACCTACCCGCATACGCGAGTCGAGCGATGAAAACGGATCCTGAAATACAATCTGGGCCTGGCTACGCAGGGTGTGCAAGGCCGTACCGCGCAGATTCAGCACCTCCTCACCATTCAATCGCACCCGACCCCGTACCATCGCCTGCGGCTGCAAGCGCAACAAGGCCCGCGCCAAACTACTCTTGCCACAACCCGATTCACCTACCAGTGCCAGGGTTTCACCCCGGTTTAGACTCAGGCTGACGCCATCTACTGCACGCACCCAACCGGCGGTGCGTTGCAACAGACCACGGCGGACGGGATAGTGAACACAAAGATCCTCAACTTGAAGAAGCTTGGCCCCCTGCGCAAGATTAATCAGAGACGAGCCTCTAACGAATGGCGGAGGCGAAGCTGCTGGCCTCTGCGGAAACCAGCAACGCGCACCCGCCTCCAGCGGCGGCGCAATTTCGCGACAACGCGGCTGCACATGGCCACAACGCGGAGCAAAACGACAACCCTGAGGCCAGTCACCCGCCAATGGCACACTCCCCGGTAGACTCAACAAAGGCTGACCCCGTCGGCCTAGGCTGGGCGTGACCTGCATCAAGGCGCGGGTGTAGGGATGCAGTCCACCATGGTCAAACAAATTGCCTGTTGATCCCTGTTCCACGACCTGCCCCGCATATAAAACCACCACTTCATCTGCCATCTCGCGGGCAATACCCAAATCATGCGTAATCAACAACAGCGCCATACTCCGGCGTTGTTGCAAATCACGCAGCAACAGCAAAATTTGCGCCTGCACCGTTACATCCAGCGCCGTAGTCGGTTCGTCGGCGATCAAAACATCAGGTTCCCCCGCCAACATCATGGCGATAAGGGCGCGCTGACGCTGGCCGCCGGATAACTGGAACGGGTAACTGTTAGCGTGTTTCGGTTGCAGGCCAACATCGGTCAAAAGACTCGCCACCGTTTGTTGAGAATCGTGCGCCGAAAGCGCCTCCTCAATTTGCGCCGCGATCGTCATAACTGGATTAAGACTGCTCATCGGTTCCTGAAACACCATCGCTATCCGTCCGCCGCGCAAATCACGCATCTGGCCTTCGGGAAGGGCGAAGATGTCCACCATGGCATTCTCCCTCTCCCTAACGCCATCTTCCGGAGGGAGAAGGATCGCGGCTCCCCTCCCCGTTCGGGTGTGGAGGTGAGGGGAAATCATTGCCAGCCCCCCCACAATGCTGACCCCATCCGGCAACAAACGCATCAACGATAGCGCTGTCAGTGATTTTCCACAGCCCGACTCGCCCAACAGCGCTACACAGCGTCCCGCTTGCAGGTTCAGCGATACGCCATCCACGGCCCGACGGCCATCAGGCAGTCTCACAACGAGATCACACAATTGCACAGACATGCGCAAAACCCCTCGCCCCTCGTGCGATGGGCCAGAAGATAGTGAGCCCACTTCAAACATCAGCGCGCCCCTCTCGGGTCAAACGCTGCCCGTACCGCATCGGCAAACAGGTTAGCGGCCAGCACCAGGGCAAACAGAAAGACAAATGCCGTCGCCAGCGGCCACCACACCACCGGCTCGCGAGCAAGTTCCAGACGCGCCGCGTTAATCATGTTGCCAAAACTGGGTGTGGCCGGATCGACCCCAGCACCCACATAAGACAATACTGCCTCGGCCAATACCAAGCCGGAGAAATCCAGCACTACGGTGATGATGACCAGATGCGCCACATTAGGCAGGACATGCCTCGCCAAAATGCGCGCATGAGAAACGCCAAAGGCGCGTGCCGCCTGGATGTAATCCAGTTCCCGCAACTTCAGTGTCTCGGCCCGTAACAAGCGCGCCAGACCCGTCCAGCCGGTCAGCCCAAGGATTGCGCACAAGGCCAGGAGACGCAAGTCGGCCCGCGCTGCCGCGTTGTTGAACCATTCGGCATGGGCATCGATCTGCACATCTACCACTAGCACCGCCGCCGCAATAAGCAACACACCGGGGATGGAATTGAGCGTGGTGTATAAATACTGGATAGCATCATCCACCCAGCCGCCAAAATAACCCGCCACGATCCCCAGCGCACAGGCAAAAGGCAACATAACCAGCGTGGTCAGCGTACCGATCAACAGCCCGGTACGCACACTTTTGAGCGCCAAGTACAGTACATCTTGGCCCACCTTGTCGGTCCCTAGCGGATGAATATGCGCAATTACCGGTGCTAGGCGCACCACCGAACCATCGGCAAGCGTCACGCTTTCTTTAACCAACAATGTCTTCGCAAACGGGGCCGAATAGGTTTTTTCACCCGCCATGCGTAAAGGTGTAAGCAGCGCATCGAGCACCGACAATACCTCCCCGCTGTATTGCTGCACCTGGCCGGCAGGGGTTTCCACCGCCGTTCTGAAGTGCAGCGAATCGAGCACGCCGAGGCTGATAAAAAAGACCATCACCCACGCCGCCCAGCGCCCCATCCTTGATGCGAACACCCTGCGCCAGGTCGCCCGCGCATTCTCCGAATAACTGGTGCGCCAGACATAAATCCCCACTGCCGCCAGCAGCAGGAACAGCAAGACATCGCTGATCAGAACAGTCGGCTGAAAATTCCAGGCAAGATTCATTGCAGCCTCACTCGTGGATCCACCCAGGCGTAAGACAGATCGGTCAGTGTCAGTCCGACGATGTACAGTAGCGATCCCAGAAACACCATGCCTCGAACGATGGCAAAATCCTGCGCCTGAATCGCATCAATGGTGTAGCTACCAAGACCTGGAATGCCAAAGAACGATTCCAAAATCAGGCTGCCCAAAAATAGGCGCGGGATCACTACCACCACGCCGGTCAGGATCGGGATAGCCGCGTTGCCGAGGATATGGCGGAACAACACACGAAAAGGCGAAAGCCCCTTGGCGTGCGCTGTGCGGACATAGTCACGCCCAGCCTCTTCCAGAAACAGTGCGCGATAAAAACGGGATGCGTCACCGATGCCGCTGACCACCCCGATCAGCACTGGCAAAAACAGAAATTGCAGCCCGGAAAGTCCTGGCGCGTAACCCGAGATAGGCGCCCACTGCCACCACTTGGCTAGCAGCACTTGACCGCCGATGACATAAAACAGCCCCGAAATCGACATCAGCGCCACCAACATCACCACACCCACCGTGTCCAATGCTGTGTTGCGGAAAAATACCAAAAACAGCGCTGTGGCCAGATACACCACCAGGCCCAACAAAAAGGTCGGCAACGCCACCACCAAGCTCGGCCACATGCGTTTTCCAATCTCGCGACCAATGTCGCGACCATCATCCGCCGTACCAAAATCCAAGGTGAACAAATGGAGCGATTTCTGCACGAACAGTGTCTGTGTCACCTGTTCTACGCCCTCGCCCGCCGCGTTGTAAAAATGTGGTAAATCATAGCCATGCTGCACCTTCCAGCGCTCCACTGCCTCCGCCGTAACCCGCTTGCCACCCAGATGGATACGCGCCATGTCATCCGGCGAACTGACTCCAAAGAACAGCGCAAAAGTGAGTAGGTTCACCCCCAACAAGATCGGCAGTGCGTAGAACAGACGGCGGATGAGGTAGCGGATCATGCCCGCCCTTTCGCTTGATCCCGTCGCTGCCAAGCGCGCAGTGCGAGTACGCCGATCAGCATTGCCCCCAGCAACACAACAACCAGTGGCCATAGGGCCGGACGGTTCCATGTATGTTGATAGGCCACGCGGGAGGCAGGGTTCAGGTCGGTGTACTTAAGGGTGTTATTAGCCATCAGATTCGGAGTTCGCGAGGCCATCCAGCCATGGCGCAAGGCGTAGGTCTTGCCAATGTAGGCAAAGGCCCACGGCGCATCCTCTTGTACCAAGGCCAGCATCTGATCGATGACAGCCTGACGCGCTGGGCTATTTTCCATATCCTTCATACGCACGAACAATTGGTCAAACTCTGGGTTTTTGTAATTGGCTGCGTTCTCACCGTTAAGTCCTGCCTTACGATTGGGGCCATAAAGCAGAAACAGAAAATTCTCCGGATCAGGGTAATCGGCGTTCCAGCCCCATTCAAAAATTTGCGCACTACCCTTTAGCATCTTGTCCTGAAAACGATTGTAGTCGGTAGCACGCACCACTAGCTGGACACCCAACTTGGCAAACTGCTTGCGATACCAGTCGAGCCGCGCCTTGGCATCGGCACCGCCGGCCATGGTATCCAGATACAGCACCAATGGCACACCGGTTTGTGCGTGACGACCTTCTGGCCAACCCGCTTCCAGCAACAATTTTTTGGCATCTGCTAACGGCCGGCGTTGTAGATGATTGCTTTGCCAGACATGGGTGACCGGATTCACCCCCGCCTCGCCTTCACGGTGACCGAATATCCCGGGCGGAATGGGGTCCTGTGCCGGTATTCCTCGTCCGTTGAGGAAGATAGAGATGAACTCCTCCCAATCGAGCGCAATTGACAACGCCTGACGCAACTTGCGCGCCGCTACTGTCGAGCCACCCAAAACGGGATCAAGCTGATTGAAACCGACATACCAAAGCGAAGGCCGCAGCGCGGTAACCAGTTGCAAGTTGCGCTCGCGCATCTCAGCAGACAACTCCGGCGTGCCGTCGGGCGCAATACGAATGGCTTGATCGAAGGTGTCCGAAGCAATGCCGGAGCTGTCGTAATACCCCTGCAAGAACTTGCCCCAATAGGGGATATCTTCCTTTTCCAGGCTGTACACCGCTTGGTCAATCAAGGGCAGGCGCAGATCAGGGCTGCCGGGATAAAAATCAGCGTGATAATGTGGATTTCGCAGTAAGCGCATCACCCGATTGGGATCATTTTCGGCTAAGAAAAACGGACCGCTACCCACGGGTTGCCAGTCAAGGCTGAGATTTTTTTCAATCATGCCGGGACGGGCATAGAAGCGTTCCACCTCCGGCGGGATGGGGGCAAAAAACGGCATCGCCAGCCAATAGTTGAATTGCGGATAGCGGCCCCTCAAGGTGATACGCACGGTGCGTGCATCAACTGCCACGGCGCCATCCAAGCTTTCAGCCTCCAGATTGATCGGTTGGCCAATCTTCTGCCGTGCCATCAATCGATCACCCAAATCGCCCAAGCCAACAATATATTCGCGCATCAGTCCAAAGATAGGTGAAGATACACGCGGGTCCGCCAGACGCTTGATCTGGTGGACATAATCCGCCGCCGTGACCACACGGCTGGCACGCTCAGGAAAATCGTCGAGGCCTGCCACTATGCGTGGATCAATCTGATGCATGGCCGGCACAAAAGCCGGGTGCGGCTGGTAGCGAATATCATCGCGCAGATGCAGTTCATACACGCTCTGCGCCACCTTGGTTGCCGGTGCGTCGGAGGGCAACACCCGCCCCTGAGCGTCCAGCAAAGTCAGGCGCGGCATTGCGGTCAAGGTCAACGGCTCTAGTTCATACGGCCGTTTCAGGAAGCTATATTGCAGCGGCGGCTCGTAGATCTGACCAATGAATTCAATCTCATTGCTGCTGTAGGCGCGGGCCGGATCAAGGTGTTTGGGTCGCTCGGAAAAGGACGAAAACAAGGTTCGCGTCCCTACCAAATCCTCTGGATGAGGGTTGTTGATGGGTTCCTGGCAACCCATCAAGGCGAAGGCTATAACGAAGTGCAATACACGCATGGTTGCGGAGTGTAAGAGATGTAAGAGAATTCCGCGTACATGGTTATAATTCACCCGCGTTTAGACATAGAGGAACAACACATGGGTTTTCTCAGCGGAAAAAAGATTCTCATCACCGGTTTAATCAGTAACCGGTCAATCGCCTACGGTGTGGCACAGGCCTGCCATCGCGAAGGCGCCGAACTGGCATTTAGCTATCAAGGTGAGCGCGCCCGCGACCGAGTCATGGAATTTGCCAAGGAATTTGGCAGCAATATGGCCTTCCCTTGTGATGTCGCCAGCGATGAGGAGATCGAGGCCCTGTTTACCGAGTTGGGCCGCCGATGGGATGGTATTGATGGCATCGTCCACTCCATCGCCTTCGTTCCAAAAACGGCACTGGCCGGTGACTACATTGAAGGTGTGACGCGCGAAAACTTCCGCATTGCCCACGACATCTCCAGCTACTCGTTCACTGCGCTGGCCAAGGCAGCAATGCCTATGATGCAGGGCCGCAATGCCTCGCTGCTCACCATGACCTACCTTGGTGCCGTACGGTCGGTGCCCCACTACAATGTCATGGGCCTGGCCAAGGCTAGCTTGGAAAGCTCGGTGCTATACATGGCCGCTGCACTGGGACCCAAAGGTATCCGTGTCAACGGCTTATCTGCCGGCCCGATCAAGACCCTGGCGGCCTCCGGCATCGCCGACTTCAACAAACTATTGGCTTGGGGTGAAAAGCATTCACCGCTGCGCCGTAATGTCACTATCGAAGAGGTCGGCAACACCGCCGCCTTCCTGCTCTCTGATCTCGCCTCGGGCATCACCGGTGAGATCACTTATGTCGATTCCGGCTTCAACAGCACCGCCGGCCTGGGTGTCGATTCGGAATAACCTCTTTCTACGCCCATAAGAAAGGTCGGGTAACCGGCCTTTTTTATGGCCACTCTAATATAGTGGACCCCGAATTTGGGACAGTAGATTAAGCTGTTGTCCGAAGCGAGAAGGAAGCGGGCGATGAGCGGAACGAAGCAAAAAGTATTTGGTGCGGAATTCAAGGCCAAGGTTGACTTGGAGGCAATCCATGGGGTGAAGACCATCAACTGGATCAAGTGGTTCCCCGACGAGGACAAGCGGGACAGCTGGACACACCGGCTGGCCAATCTGGTTCCCCTGCATGTGCGCAAGAACCCAGCGGCAAGCAACTTCGACTTTGCCACCAAGAAGAATGTTTACTTCAAGGGCAAAGGAACAGCATCGCCCTTTATCCTGACCCAGGATGTCAGGTCGGAGGATTCATGGATGCCCGCAATGCTGGCCATTCGGCAAAAGCGGCTCGTTGGAGTTCTCGAGAAGCACTGGGATCTCACTGTCCTCGATCAGCAGGCGGCGCAACAAACAACTGCACAAGGATAAGAACATGGCACAGAACGACATCGCCAAAAACAGCAACGGCGGCAATCTCGGCTTCGAAACCGAGCTGTTCAAGGCCGCCGACAAGCTGCGCGGCACCATGGAG
>SXRG01000075.1 GCA_005793645.1 Burkholderiales bacterium | reverse complement strand
TCCTTGGCCTCGACGGCTTGATGCAGGCCATCCGACCAGCGCCGGCCAGTCATCAGTCGCCCGGTGAATTCGTCGACGATGATGACCTCGTTGTTTTGCACCACATAGTGATGGTCGCGGAGGAACAGGACATGACCGCGCAGGGCCGCATAGATATGGTGCATGAGCGCGATATTGTGCGCGTCATAGAGGCTGCCACCCTCAGGCAACAGGCCCAGTTCCGTGAGGATGGTCTCGACCTTTTCGTGGCCTTGTTCGGTGAGGATGACGCTACGCGCCTTCTCATCAACGATGTAGTCGCCCAGGGCGCAGTGTTTTTCCTCGGGGTCGTCAGCCTTGAATTCGTGCTCCTGACGTGTCAGGAGCGGCGGCACGACATTGACCTGCTGGTACATCGTCACAGTGTCGTCGGCCTGGCCGGAGATGATCAGCGGGGTGCGTGCCTCGTCAATGAGGATGGAGTCCACCTCATCGACGATGGCGTAGGCCAAGCCCCGTTGCACGCGCTGTTCCGGCGTGTACACCATGTTGTCGCGCAGGTCGTCGAAGCCAAATTCGTGGTTGGTGCCATAGGTGCTGTCGGCGGCGTAGGCGTTGTGCTATTCATCGAGCGATTGCTGCGACAAGATGACACCCGTGGTCAGGCCGAGGAAGGTGTAGATACGGCCCATCCAGTCGGCGTCGCGGTTGGCCAGGTAATCGTTGACGGTAATGACATGTACGCCATGGCCGGACAGGGCATTGAGATAGGCGGGTAGAGTGGCGACCAGGGTTTTGCCTTCGCCGGTCCGCATTTCGGCAATCTTTCCCTGGTGCAGGACCATGCCACCGATCATCTGCACATCGTAATGGCGCATGCCGTGTACCCGTTTCGCGGCTTCACGCACTGTGGCAAAGGCCTCGGGTAGCAGGGCATCAAGCGTTTCACCCTTGGCAATGCGGGCTTTGAATTCCTCGGTCATGCCACGCAAGGCCGTGTCGGATAGGGCGGCGAAACGGGTCTCAAGGGCGTTGATTGCGACGACGCTACTGCGAAATTTCTTGAGCAAGCGTTCGTTGCGGCTACCAAAGAGTTTTTTAAAGATATCGGGCAACATGGGTGATCTCTGTAGGGTGGCGGCCAGCGCCAGGCAAGTGATGGATGTTACCATGAGGGCTCTGTTTCGACTTTCAATTCCCACGCCCATCCTTTTATGACGGCCCGCTTTGTTAAAGTGCAGCAATACCTCTTTGCCGAGCGGGAACTGGCTGTTTTGTTGCCCGAGGCTCGTCGCTTATTGAAGCTGGAGGCCTGCCTAGCCGGGGTTTTGGGCCGCTTGGCCGGGCAAACGCAGATCGCCGGGGTGCGCGGAGAAACCCTGTGGTTGCAATGCGCTAACGGTTCGGTGGCGACCCGGTTGCGTACCCAGGAGCGCAGTATTCTGGCTGCCTTGGGGGCGGCCGGGGTAACGGTGACGACGATGAAGTTGCGGGTCAGGGCGGATGTCGCCTGGCAGCATCCACGGGTCAAGGCGGCGGTCAGCCCTAGGGGGCTGGAGGCCCTGCGTGCGTTCCAGTCGGGGCTTCCGAAGGATGATGCACTGGGTGAAGCGCTGCAACGGCTGCTTGCACATCAGGTGGGGCGGTTAGAATAGCCCCATGATTCTTGCGGATAATTTCTTTTTCGTTGGCCTGATGGGTTCCGGAAAGACCACCTTGGGGCGCGTTCTGGCACGCAATCGAGGCATGGACTGTATCGACTCGGACCACGAAATCGTGGTGCGTTGTGGGGTGTCCATCCCGACCATCTTCGAGATCGAGGGGGAGGCGGGCTTTCGCCGTCGTGAGGCGGCCGTTATTGATGAGCTGACGCAGCGTCACGGCATCGTCTTGGCTACCGGTGGCGGGGCGATCCTCGATCCGGTCAATCGGCAGCACCTCAAGGCGCGTGGCACGATCATTTATCTGCACGGGTCGCCGGCAGAATTATTTCTGCGCACGCGTGGCGATCGCAATCGTCCCTTGCTCCAGACCGAGGATCCGTTGACTAAGTTGACCGAGCTTTATGCGCTGCGTCACCCGCTGTATCTGGAAGTGGCTGATATCGTGCTCGATACGGGCCGACAGAGTGTCCATAGTCTGATAGCCAAACTGGAGCGTCAGTTGGCTGGGCTTGGTTTCCCGCCGCCTCCCGCCGCTTTGCTTTGAATCCCTAGAACGGCCAGGCCCAATACGGGCCACCAGGCCGCGAGGGTGGCGGCTAGGCCGACCAGGTTGAGGAGTGAATGCTTGGGCCACAGCAGTGGCCCACCTTCCAAGAGACGCCAGAGGACGATAGTCACGAGGCCGGTGATGGCAATGGGGCGACGGTATCGCGAGACCCAAGGCAGCAACAAGAACCAGAAGGCACAAAAGAAGGCCGCCAATGTTTCCAGCGACATTAGGCCACCGACAGCGGCCCATTTGAGCAGGATGGTGGCTGTCAGTAATTTGGCCAGAAAGGCGAAGATGAAGCACAGGGTCAGCGCGCCCACATAGCGGCCGGGGCGCAACAGGGTGGCCAGAAAGGCCCCGAGGCAGATCATCTCCAGCGATTGGGCGAGAAACCAGTTTAGATTGAGGTCGCTCAGGCTGCTGGGCTGAGTGTCGATGGGACGCAGGTGCAGCGTTAACCAGCCGATGCCGGGCAAGGGGCGTAGACTGAATTGGGCGAGGAGCCAGAGTGCGAGCAGGCCAAGACCCAGGTGGGTGGCGAGACTGGGATGGAACACGCGTTCACGCCAATGATTGAGTACGCGCAGGGCTCGTCGCCAGCGCTGGTGATGCAGCGAGATGATGGCCCCACTGAGGGCGCCGAGGGTGTTGATCGTGATATCCAGAGCTGAGGCGTTGCGTGCCGGAAGGGCTTGTTGCAGGGTTTCCAGGGCCAGGCTCAGACCGGCCGCCGCACATACAGCGACGCATACGGACAGCCAGGGGTGTGTGTGGAGGCCGACCCGGCGGCGTAAGAGATAGCCCAGTGGAAGATAGACAAGCAGATTGGTGGCTAGATCGGTGCGGGTGATCCAACGCGGCAGGGATTCGAACAGGAATCTGAACGGGTCGGCTGGGAAGTTTTGCCAACCGTGCTCGCTGAACAGGCTTGCCCAGACGATGAACAGGGCGTAGAGCAGTAGGGGCCAGGGTGGGGGTGTGTTCATTTTAGTGCCCCTGCCTTGGCCGCATCCAGGCACCCAGCATCATACCCAGCACGGCCATGAGAAAGCCCGCAAAGTGCGGCGGGATGAGACCCTCGCCGTCGGGCAGTAATCCTTTTGTCATGAGTACTTCGAGCGGGATCCAGGTGCCTAATCCAAGGCCGATGGCCAGCGTGGCACCGAAGGTCGAGGCGCGTCTCCAGTACAACCCGGCGACCAGTGGCACGAAGGCCACCACCAGCGTGACCTTGTAGGCATTTTCGACCATCTGGTGGATGCCGGTTTCCCGGTCCAGTGACCACAAGGCGTAGAGCGTTACCAGCACGGCAAACACGGACACCACCCAGCGGGTCATAACCAAGAGTGCGCGGTCGGACAGATGGCGGCGGCGGGTGACAAAACCCTTGAGCACATTCTCGGACAAGGTTACAGAGGGGGCGAGCAAGGTGCCCGAGGCGGTGGACATAATCACTGACAGCAGCGCGCCATAGAAGATGACCTGCGCGAGCAGTGGCAGATGGCCCTTGACCAGTTCCGGCAACAACTTCTGGCCGTCAGCAGCCAACCATTTTGCCGCCAGTGGCGGGTCAATCAGGTTGGCCGAATAGGCCATGAACACCGGCACAGCGGCGAACAGGAAATAGGCAACACCGCCAATCACCGTGCCCCACATGGCGACGCGTTCGTTTTTCGATGAATTGGCGCGCTGAAACACATCCTGCTGTGGGATGGAGCCAAAGCCCATGGTTAACAGTCCGGAAATGAACGCAATCATGGCCACGGCGTTCATTTCCGGCCAGAAATGGAACTTGGCGTTGTTCGCCGCATGTTCGATCACCGGTGCGATCCCGCCGGTCATGTTTGCCAACTGTGCGGCAATATAGAGGAGTCCGATGACAATGATGATCATCTGGAAAAAGGTGGTCAGCGCTACCGACCACATGCCGCCGTAGAGGGTGTACATCAATACCACCGCCGCGCCGATGAGGATGCCCTGCGTCTGTGTAATGGTACCGTCGGACAGCACATTGAATACCAACCCCAAGGCCGTAACCTGAGCTGACACCCAGCCTAAGTAAGACAGGGCGATAGCCAGGCCGGTGATGACCTCGATCTTGCGGTCATAACGGTTGCGATAGAAGTCGCCAATTGTGAGCAGGTTCATGCGATACAACTTCTTCGCAAAGAACAGTCCGAACAGGATCAGGCACAGCGCGGCGCCAAAGGGGTCGGAGATCAGTCCACCAAGATCTTCCGCCATAAAGGTGGCCGGGATGCCCAGTACCGTCTCGGCACCAAACCAAGTGGCGAACACCATCGCAGTGACGATCCAGATCGGCAAGCTGCGCCCAGCGGTGATGTAGTCGCGCGCGTTGTGCACCCGTGTGGCGGCATACATGCCGATGCCGAGGGAAAAGACCAGATAGAGGATGACGAAACCGGTGAGCATGGGGTGATCAACGGGTTTTTAGGTTGGGCGCCCGATGCTATGGATGGATCGAAAGGTTGTCAAAGTCTTTCGTCGCCCAGTCCCGTGCCCGTATGGTTATGGTGTTGTTTTTGGGTGCCAAGCAGCGTCTGGATCCGTCGGCGGCTCGACGCCAAGGTGACCGAGCGCACCATCGACAGGGCAGGATCTGATGTTCCCGGAGATCGAACTGTACAAACACCACGGCATGCACGAGCAATTTCACTCCGAATTGTTCGGCTGTGCCGAATCCCTCGCTTTGCTCAGGACCGCCACTGCGTGGTGTCCTGCGCCTGCTGGGGCAGATCGGGCTGACCGGAGAGATTGCATCGAAAACCTTCCCATTCAGTCCTTTTCGGTAAACTGGAAGGACAGACCTCTGCTTGGAGGGTCTAAAATGACCCGATAGCAGCGGCTGGAAACAGAAATTTGCCCCGCAACCCCGCTCGAAATACTCCCGGAGCGGCGGTGCAACGGCAAACCCAAGGGCCAACGGCGCGAAAATCATGCGGTTTGGCCTGAGGGGTGGGCGTGAATGTTGGGAAGCACGGATTCAGGAACGAGATTTCAGTTCGGGATGCCGCGTTGATACATGCGGCTTTTGAGAAGGGCAAAGCATGTCTCTGGAACGCATTACCAAGTACGTCACACAGTTCAAGCTGTCCGATATCCATTTGCATGAGGAGCGTCCCGCGGCGATTCGGGTGGATGGCGAACTTGTCAGCTTTCCCGACGATGTGGTCAGCGCCTCCGAAATCAACAGTTTCGTTGACGCGATACTGACCCCGGAAATGCGCGCTCACTTTAACAAGGCACATGACATTGATCTCGCGATTGATGTGGAGGGCGCCCGATACCGGGTCAATCTGTTTCAGACCATGCGGGGCCTAGGCGCTGTCCTGCGCAAGATCGAGACCACCATCCCGCGCATGGATGATCTCGGCCTGCCCCCGGTGGCACGTGATATCCTCTATGAAGAAAACGGCCTGGTTCTGGTCACCGGCCCCACGGGTTCCGGTAAATCCACCACGCTGGCGGCCATGATCGATCAGATCAATCAGCACAAGCAGGCCCATATCCTGACGATCGAAGACCCGATCGAGTATGTGCACCCGGACAAGAAGAGCGTTGTTTCACAGCGCGAAGTGGGGCGGGATACCGTCAGTTTCGCTTCCGCCTTGCGGGCGGCGCTGCGCGAGGACCCCGATGTCATTCTGGTGGGCGAGCTGCGCGACCTGGAAACCATACAACTTGCCTTGACCGCTGCGGAAACCGGACATCTGGTATTCGGAACCCTGCACACCAGCGGCGCGCCCAACACCATCAACCGCATCATCGATGTATTCCCGCCACAGCAGCAGGATCAGGTTCGTGCCCAGCTCTCCCAGTCCTTGCGCTTGGTGATGACGCAGCGCCTGCTCAGAAAAAAAGGGCAGCCCGGGCGCGTGGCGGCATTCGAAGTCATGACATGCAACGCGGCTGTCCGCAATTTGATCCGTGAAAACAAAGTATTCCAGATTCCCAGCGTGATGCAGACAGCGCGGGCGGAGGGCATGATGACCATGGAGTTTTCCATGCAGTCATTGGTACAGACGGGGATGACTGATACATGATCATGCCTCTCCGGGGACAACCGCCGCTTGGGTTCTGCGCGTAAATTACATGGCATACAACGCTCATTCCCCGGCTACGAGAAAGGGGAGCAAGGCAATCAATGAATTGGACACGAAATCTCCTGGTGACTCCGGATTATCCGAGTAGGTCGGCGAGTTCGCGGGCGTCCCTACTGCGATCGCAGGGGCCTGGTGTCCGCTAGGAAAACAATGTGGTGCAATTCCTGAAGAGGCATTGGGTTTACCACAGCAAACCT
>SXRG01000074.1 GCA_005793645.1 Burkholderiales bacterium | reverse complement strand
GTTTTATCTGGATCATATTCATCAGGCCCAATGCCACAGCCCAATGCGGTGATCAAGGTGGCCACTTCTTGCGAGGCCAGCATTTTATCGTAGCGCGCTTTTTCTACGTTTAAGATCTTACCTTTTAAGGGTAAAATCGCCTGAAATTTGCGATCTCGTCCCTGTTTTGCAGAGCCTCCTGCAGAGTCCCCTTCCACAATAAAAATCTCGGATAAAGCCGGATCCTTTTCCTGACAGTCCGCCAGTTTTCCGGGCAAGCCAGCCGAATCGAGAACACCCTTGCGCCGCGTCATATCACGCGCCCGACGCGCCGCATCGCGTGCACGTGCAGCCTCGACGATCTTGGCACAAATAATCTTGGCATCCGCAGGTCGTTCCAGAAGAAATTCACTTAGTTTTTGAGAAACAACCTCCTCAACCGCCGGCCGAGCCTCAGATGACACCAGTTTCATCTTGGTTTGGGACGAAAATTTTGGATCCGGCATTTTGACGGAAAGAACACATACCAGGCCTTCCCGCATGTCATCCCCGGTGATTTCGACCTTAGCCTTCTTGGCGATATCGTTTTCCTCTATGTACTTGTTAATAACGCGAGTCATGGCCGCGCGCATGCCCGTCAAATGGGTACCACCATCGGATTGCGGAATATTGTTTGTAAAGCACAGGACCTGCTCCTGATAGCCACTGTTCCACTGCATAGAGACCTCAGCAGTGATGGTGGCCTCACCAGCCTTCGATTCACCACTCGCGACAAAGATGTTGGGGTGCAATACCGTTTTGCTGCGGTTGATGTATTCGACGAAACCCTTAACCCCGCCAGAGAAGGCAAAATTATCATGACGACCGTCACGCTCGTCGATCAATTCAATCTTGACGCCATTATTAAGGAAAGAGAGTTCGCGAATCCGCTTGGCGAGAATTTCATAGTGATACTCAACCAAACCAAAAATGTCTTCGTCCGCGCGAAAATGAACTTCAGTGCCACTTTTCTTGGCATCGCCCAAGACCCGCAAGGGCGAAATTTCCACCCCTTTTTGTACTTCAATCAAACGATCCACCGCTACGCCACGGTTAAATTCCATGAAATAAGCCTTACCATCACGTCGAATCGTTAGCTTGAGCCAGTTTGACAAGGCATTGACGCACGATACACCCACGCCATGAAGTCCCCCTGAGACCTTATAGCTGTTCTGGTTAAACTTACCGCCCGCGTGCAACACACACATCACAATCTCGGCGGCCGAACGTTTGGGTTCATGCTTGTCATCAAACTTGATGCCCGTCGGGATGCCGCGTCCGTTGTCTGTAATCGAGATAGAGTTATCTGTGTGAATGGTAACCTTGATGTCATCACAATAACCCGCCAACGCCTCATCGATCGCGTTGTCTAAAACCTCGAAAACCATATGGTGTAAGCCACTTCCGTCCTGTGTATCACCAATATACATTCCGGGACGCTTGCGCACCGCTTCCAGCCCTTCAAGTTGCTGGATACTGGATTCGTCGTAATTATCAGCCATAGGTTATCTGCTCTTGTTTCATGTGAAACATTAATAGGTCAATTGGGGTGTACAGTTTGCGTTTTGGATTTACCTTAGATTCGCATCGGCATCACAACATAACAAAAATACTCCTCACCAGGGATGTTGATCAATAGGCTAGAGGTTGGATCACTCAACGAACACTGTACCGTCTCACAGTCAAGATTGTTAAGGATGTCCAACAGGTATTGAACATTGAAGCCAATATCCATGGGCTCTTGGGTGTATTCTATATCCAGCTCTTCCTGGGCCTCTTCTTGTTCGTTGTTACGACAGGCAATGCGCATCTTGTTGTCGGCAAGCGCCATGCGGATGCCCCGATATTTTTCGTTGGTCAGAATCGCTGCACGCGCTAGCGACTGATTGAACAACTGCCGTCCAATAAGCACATGTTTATCATGGCCTGTTGGTATGACCCGTTGATAATCCGGGAATTTTCCATCTACAACTTTGCTTCTCAGCTCGAAACCTGCTTGTTTGAAGACAATTTGTGAGGCGCTCATGTGAATCTCCACTGGATCCAGGTTATCACCCAGTAGTTTCACTAATTCAACAACCGCTTTTCGAGGCAAGATCACATCTAGTTCAGCAGGATTTTCAAGAGGCATGGGGATGGCATCTACCGCCAAACGGTGTCCGTCCGTTGCAGCAACGGTCAGCATGCCCTTGTTTACAGAGAGCAGCATCCCGTTCAGGTAATAGCGAATATCTTGTACAGCCATCGCATATTGCACGCGCATCAGTAAGTGACGCAAGCTGTCTGCTGATATGGAAAATTGCAATCCGTCACCCTCTGCCAACTGCATCTGCGGAAAATCACGCGCAGGTAGTGTTTGCAAGGTGAAACGACTCTTTCCTGCCTTAATTTTTAGCGTTTCCCCATCAAGATCTAGATCCATCAGTGTCTCCGGGGGAAGGGAACGACTGATATCCAGTAATTTGCGTGCAGAAACAGTAAAGCTAGCCTCACTCATGGCCCCTTCCATGAGGTTGGCAGAAATCTGTAACTCAAGATCTGTCCCGATTAGTGCTGTCTTACCACCCTGACTTTCAATCAATAGATTGGAAAGGATGGGAAGGGTGTGTTTGCGTTCAACTACGCCGACTACAGCGAGAAGGGGCTTCAGAAGTTGCTCGCGACGGATTTTTATAACAGACATATATTTTCCTGGTAGTACTTAGTAGAGGCTTCGAGTTTTCTGTATAAGACAAAAATTATTTAAGAATCATGCGATTATAGCTGTATTATGGCGTGGGTAAAGGGTCTTGAAACTATCAGGAAATATGTGGATAACTTTTTGGAACGTTGTGTTTCCCAAATGTTCTGACAATGTATGGGTCTCTTTTCCACAGTCTTATCCTGTCAAGACCTGCGTCAACAAGACATAGTCCCGACGGAGGTTGGAATCGTTGGCTCGCAGCTCTTCTACTTTGCGCAGGGCGTACAGAACTGTAGTGTGATCGCGTCCACCAAAGGCGTTGCCAATTTCGGTATAGCTCAGGTTGGTTAATTCTTTTGCTAGATGCATGGCAATTTGGCGTGGACGGGCAATGGCTTGGGTGCGTTTCTTGGCAAACAAGTCACTGATTTTGAGTTTGTAGTAATCGGCTACGGTTTTTTGGATGTTTTCGATAGCCACCTGGCGTCGTTGTGCGGCTATCAGATCCTTGAGAGCTTCTTTAGCGAGTTCGATACTGAGAGGTTGTTGATGAAACTGTGCATAGGCGACGACGCGCTTGAGGGCCCCTTCCAGTTCGCGCACATTGGAACGCACCTGCTTGGCAATGAAAAAAGCGATGTTTTGTTCAAGTACGATATGGTCTTGTCGGGCCTTATTTATCAAGATGGCCACCCGCATCTCGGTATCTGGCGGCTCCAGCAAAACCGTTAGGCCCCAGGCAAAACGGGATTTTAGGCGTTCTTCGATCCCTTCCATATCCTTTGGAAAGGCATCACTTGTTAGAATAACTTGCTTTCCTGATTCGATCAGGTTGTTGAAGGTGTAGAAGAATTCTTCCTGGGTACGGTCCTTGTTAGCGAAGAACTGGATATCGTCCACTAGGAGCATATCCAAGTTGTCGTATTTGCGTTTGAAATCGTCAAAGGACTTGTGCCTAAACGCAAGAACCATATCCGATACATAGCGCTCGGCATGAATGTAACGAACACGTGCCGTGGGGTTAAGGACTAGCATCTGGTTGCCGATGGCCTGGATTAGATGTGTCTTGCCCAAGCCCACGCCCCCGTAAACAAACAAGGGGTTGTAGCCAGTGCCGGGATTTTCGGTGATCTGTAACCCGGCGGCGCGTGCTAATTCATTGGCCTTGCCAGAGACAAAAGAAGCAAAGGTGAGGTTTGAGTTTAGCTGGGATCCCCCCACACCCGTGGTGGGTAGTGGCGTCTGGCTAGAAGGGATTTTTGGCTTTGTTGCATTGATAACTGGAGATGAGGTAACGCTAGCAACAGGATTTTTTCTGATGCTGTGGGAGGTTGCTGTCACGAGCTGAATCGGAGTGGGTGTACCGTAGTAATCTTCTGCCAGGCTGGAGATCTCGGGTAGGAAGTGGTCCTTGACCCAAGTGGCCACAAAACGGCTAGGCGCAGAGATTCGCAGGCTACCGGCATCATTTTCGGCACCCAAGGGTTTGATCCAAGTGTTGTATTGCTGTGCATTCAGCTTCTCCTGAAAATGGGTCAGGCAAAGCGTCCAGAAGTCATCCATGGTTAGGTTTAGGTGGGAGGGTGCGGGGGGATTGTACATCCGCATTCGGACGATACAGCGTCAGAATGACAAAATGGGTTACGAAAGGTTTGACAGATTAGGGGCTTACAGGGTCTAATTGCGCCCTTTCCGGTCGAGTTTAAAGCGAGTCTTAGTTATGAAACGCACTTATCAACCCTCTACCGTGCGCCGCAAGCGGACGCATGGTTTCCGTGCACGCATGAAAACAAAAGGTGGTCGTGCGGTAATCAATGCCCGTCGCGCCAAGGGACGCAGCCGCTTGGCTGTCTGAATCGCGTCTTAGGTGTGGATGAAGCGGTGCCACGGACCCATCCCTTTGGGTGGTCCAGGAAGATCAGAAAAGCGGATGATTTTTCATCCGTTTTTCGTTTGCGCGCGGGTTTTCGTGATGGGTTGTTTGAAGCACAAGGTTTCAAGCAGCGTGGGCCAAACCTTGAAATTTTGGCTAAGCCAAACCGACTGGGTTGGGCGCGCCTCGGCCTTATAGTGCCTAAGCGAATCCTTTCGCACGCCGTGGATCGGAATTGTGTTAAACGCCAGATTCGCGAGGCTTTCCGTCATGTTCAGCACGAACTGGGCGACCTTGATACCATAGTGCGTCTGGTTGGTTTGGTGAACCCGCAAGATCGTGTCTTGCTCAAAAAGGGGTTGCGTCGTGAGTGCGCTCAACTCCTGCAAGAGATACGGATGCAGTCTGTCGCCAGTTTGTAACATCAAGTTTAATGAATCGTAGAGACTAGTATGGATACTCAGCGCTTGATCGCCCTAGTTGTTTTTTCTCTGTCCCTCATGTGGTTATGGGAGGCGTGGCAGGAGTATTCGCAACCTTCGCACCCTCCGGTCAGTGTTCAGGCCCCGTCTTTAGACTCGGGCAGTGTTCCAACGCCCAGTGCAACACAGGCGATAGTCCCTGGTGGTAAGAACCCGGTACCCGCGGTAGCGGTTGCACAGGTTGAGCGTGGGGCACGCGCGATCATCAATACGGATGTGTTGCGGGTTGAGGTTGATGCTCATGGTGGTGACCTGCGGAGTGCCGTATTGACCCAATATCGCGCTAATGAAGATGCCACCAAGCCCTTCATGCTATTTCAGGATGCGCCAGGAAAAGAGTATTTCGCACAGTCTGGGTGGGTGGGTGAGGGTTTGGCAACCCATAAGACAGTTTTTGAGATGACACCTGGCGAGCAGACTCTTGCGGAGGGCCAGAACACGCTCACGCTTACGCTCAGGGCGCGCGAAGGGGCTGTCGAGATTGTCAAAACCTACACCTTTACTCGTGGCAGTTATGTGGTGGGTGTGGACCAGCAGGTGATTAATCATGGTGGGTCTGCCATTAGTGGTCAGCCATATTTCCAGTTGTTGCGCCATGGGAACGCCCCGGAGGGGGAGTCAGCCATGATGGCCTCTTATACGGGTGCAGCGATGTACACCGAAGAAGGCAAGTTTCAAAAGATCGCGTTTGATGAGACCGGCAAGGCCAAACCGGATCATGTTGTGCAAGCGGCGGATGGCTGGATGGGTATGATTCAGCATCATTTTGTTACAGCTTGGTTGACAGGCAATAACAAAGACACCAGCTCGCGAGAGTTCTACACTCGGAATCTGGATAACGGGCAACATACGGCTGGAATGCTCCTGCCGAAGATCCAGATTGCAGCAAATGCCCAGCAATCGCTAAAAATGCGTTTGTATGTTGGCCCGCAGGCCTTGGAACATATTGAACCTCTGGCTCCAGGCATGGGCTATGTGGTTGATTATGGCTGGCTTACAGTATTGGCTTATCCAATTTTCATGTTGCTGAAATGGATCTACGCCGTGGTGCCCAATTGGGGTTGGGCCATCATCTTGCTAACAGTGCTGATCAAGGCGGCCTTTTATCCGCTTTCAGCGGCTAGCTATAAGTCGATGGCCAAGATGCGTAAGGTGGCTCCGCGTCTGCAGCAGGTCAAAGAGCGTTATGGTGATGACCGGCAAAAATTGCACGAGCAGATGATGAAGGTCTATTCGGAAGAAAAGATCAATCCGCTGGGAGGGTGTTTGCCCATGTTGGTTCAGATCCCGGTCTTTATTGCCCTCTATTGGGTTTTGATGGGGGCCGTGGAGTTGCGCCAGGCCCCATGGGCGCTATGGATTTCTGATTTGTCGGCTCAAGACCCCTATTACATCCTGCCTGTACTGATGGCTGTCTCCATGTATATTCAGCAAAAGATGAGCCCGCCGCCGCCGGATCCTATTCAGGCTAAGGTCATGATGTATATGCCCCTCGCATTTTCCATCTTTTTCTTCTTCTTCCCGGCGGGCTTGGTGTTGTATTGGATTGTGAACAATATTCTGTCCATCCTTCAGCAGTGGCGGATCAATGTAGTGGTGGATCGCGCCAATCGGGCGTAAGGACGGCAGATTTCGATGGCAAGCAGCGATACGATTGCCGCCATCGCAACGGCACCTGGGCGCGGCGGGATTGGTGTCGTCAGGGTTTCCGGTCCCTTGGCTCGGCAGATTGCTGAGGCCTTTCTGGGCCGTATGCCGGAGCCTCGCCGTGCGATTTATTGTTCTTTTCAGGATGCTGCAGGCGCTGTGCTCGATCAGGGAATTGCCCTGTGGTTTCCTGCTCCGCATTCCTACACGGGCGAAGATGTCCTAGAGTTACAAGGCCACGGTGGGCCACACATCCTCTCGCTGGTTCTGGAGCGCTGTGTCGAATTAGGTGCTCGTCATGCGGATGCGGGGGAGTTCACGCGCCGCGCCTATCTCAATGATAAGCTGGATTTGGCACAAGCCGAAGCAGTGGCAGATCTGATTGATGCCGAAAGCCGTGAGGCGGCACGCGCGGCCGTGCGCACAATGCAGGGGGCCTTTTCCAGAGAGATTGAGGCCTTGGTCGCAGGGTTGATCGAATTGCGTGCCTTGATTGAGGCCACTTTGGATTTCCCGGAAGAAGAGATTGATTTTTTGGAACGGGCTCAGGCCTTCGATCGTCTGGCGAAGTTACGGGCCCGATTGGACAATGTTCAGCACGAGGCGTGCCAGGGGGCCCTGTTGCGTGAAGGTCTCAATATTGTATTGATTGGTCAGCCCAATGTGGGCAAGTCAAGCTTGCTCAATGCCCTGGCCGGATTCGAGGCGGCAATCGTTACGGAGATGGCTGGGACCACGCGTGATACGGTCAAGGAGGCCATTCAAATCGAAGGCGTACCGCTCCATATTACGGATACGGCGGGTTTGCGCGATACCCAAGACCCGGTCGAACAGATCGGCATTGCTCGGACCTGGGCTGCGTTGGCCAAGGCCGATGTGGCGATCCTGCTGGTAGATGCACAGCATGGTGTGGGGCCGAATGAGGCCTCCATCCTGAGCCGCATGCCGGATATCCCGCGTCTGACCATTCACAACAAGATTGATCTGACGGCTGTTTCTCCTCGGCAGTCGGCGGATGGTGGTGAAATATGGTTGTCGGCCAAGCATGGTCAGGGCCTGTCATTGCTGCGTGAACGCTTGTTGACGCTGGCGGGGTGGCAGACACAGGCTTCAGGGGTCTTTTTGGCGCGTCAGCGCCATGTTGATGCCATTCGTCGCGCAGCACTGCATTTGCAACAGGCCGAGGCAGCGGCCCGCGTGGCACTGGAGCTCTTGGCCGAGGAACTGCGCCTAGCCCAGGTAGTATTGTCCGAAATTACCGGCGAATTTAGCGCGGATGATCTGTTGGGTGAGATTTTTGGACGGTTTTGCATCGGAAAATAAGAAGCCCCTGTGGGGGTCTGAAACCTTCTGCGTGGTTTAGTCAGTGATACGGTGCAAGGGTGGTTGTGATCGGGCAGAATAGGGGCGTAATTTCAAAAAGTGTGTCCAAGATTGCGCTCATGTCCAAGACTAGAATCCTGACAACCCGGAAACGGCGTGGTTTTGCGCCTGTTCGCTAGCGCCTGAACGAGTACGATGCTGACCTGGCGCGGGATCCTGAGTGATCTTCTGACCCACCGGACCGCGCTCTTCAGGGGCAATCTGGCTGCACTGCTGGCCGTTGCTGCTGCGGTCCCGGTCCCGCTCTTTCTCCCCATCTTGGTGGACGAGATCCTGTTGCACAAGCCAGGTGCCTTTATTGCGGCGATCGGACCTTTTTTTCCGACGGACTGGCATGGCCCGATACTATTTACGCTGGCGGCACTGGCTTTGACTGTTGGACTGCGTTTGATAGCCATCGTGCTCAATGTTTGGCAGGCGCGGATCTTTGCGCTGGCATCCAAAGCCGTGGTATTTCGCATCCGTGAGCGGCTGTTGCGCCATTTGGGACGGGTGGTGTTGTCAGAATATGAAGCCCTGGGTTCGGGGCGGGTGACAGCCCATTTGGTAACCGATGTCAATGCGATTGATGCCTTTCTCGGGGCGACGGTGTCGGGGTTTTTGGTTGCCGTCCTGTCATTGATTGGCGTGGCGGGTATCCTGCTTTGGATGCATTGGCCGTTGGCGCTGATCATCCTTTTTCTAAATCCGTTAGTAATCCTGTTTTCAACGCGGCTTGGCAAGCAGGTCAAACGGCTCAAAAAACATGAAAACCAGGCCTTCGAGGCCTTCCAAGAGGCATTAACCGAGACCTTGGAGGCTATGGCGCAGATTCGTGCCATGAACCGCGAACGCCATTACTTGCAGCGGGTGATCGATAAAGCGGGGGAAATTCAGCGCCATGCGTCCGTATTTGCCTGGAAGTCGGATGCTATGGGGCGTGTCTCCATGTTTGTTTTTCTGATAGGTTTTGATGTATTCCGTGCCGTGGCCATGCTGATGGTGGTGTACTCGAACCTCAGTATCGGTGAGATGTTGGCTGTGTTTGGCTATCTGTGGTTCATGATGGGACCGGTGCAGGAGATTGTGAATATTCAGTACAGTGGCCATGCCGCCAGCGCGGCACTCGGTCGGCTCAATACCTTGATGGCTTTGGCTGTATCAGGGCCGGAGACGCCAGTGCCGGGGGCGAGGATGAAGACGAATCCCTTTGTTGGGCAGGTGACCGTGCCGGTGTCCATGCACAATATCCGTTTTGCTTATGGGGATGGGGAGATCATTCTCAATGGAGTGACGCTGACCGTGGCACCGGGAGAAAAGGTCGCCTTGGTGGGGGCCTCGGGAGGTGGAAAATCGACGCTGGTGCAGGCGCTTTTGGGTTTGTACCCCCTTAGCGGTGGTGAGATTCGCTATGGTGAGGTTCCGGTGGCGGACATCGGTTGGGAGGCGGTGCGTGAGCAGGTGGGTGTGGTGTTGCAACACCCGGTTCTATTTAGCACGAGTGTGCGGGAAAACCTGTCCATGGGCCGTTCATGTACGGAGGCGGCGTTATGGCGTGCCCTTGATGTGGCGCAACTGAGGAGCTTTATCACTGCCTTGCCGCAGGGGTTGGACACACTTGTGGGCCACAATGGTGTGCGCCTTTCCGGCGGGCAGCGACAACGACTGGCTATTGCTCGCATGGTTCTGACTGATCCTAAGGTGGTGATCCTTGATGAGGCCACCTCGGCCCTTGATACCGCAACCGAGCGTGCCGTGCATCGTGCTATGACCGACTTTCTGCGCGGGCGAACCACCCTGATCATCGCCCATCGCTTGTCGGCAGTACGGCAGGCGGATCGGATCCTGGTTTTCGAAAGCGGGCGGATCGTGGAGGAAGGCAGTCATGACAGCTTGATTCTTCAGGGTGGGCTCTACCGGAAGCTGTACGGTGAACACTGAATGTTTCATGTGAAACACTCAGTGTGATCGTGCCCGGGTGGTGGTGGTATGATTGCCTCCTCTGGAGGCGGTGATGTATTTCCCAAAAGAATTTGATGTTATTGTGGTAGGTGGAGGCCATGCCGGCACTGAGGCGGCGCTGGCCAGCGCACGCATGGGTTGTGAAACTCTGCTGCTGACACATAATATTGATACGTTGGGCGCGATGTCTTGCAACCCCTCCATTGGCGGGATCGGCAAGGGTCATCTGGTGCGTGAGGTGGATGCCCTGGGAGGGGTCATGGCCTTGGTGACGGATATGGCCGGGATCCAGTTTCGGACCCTTAATGCCAGCAAGGGACCTGCCGTTCGCGCCACGCGGGCGCAGGCGGATCGTGCGTTGTACAAGTCGGCCATCCGTAACTCCCTTGAAAATCAGCCAAACCTGACCTTGTTTCAGCAGGCCGTCGATGACTTGTTGCTGGACGGTGATCGCGTCACGGGCGTGCGTACCCAGCTGGGGGTGAGCTTTCGAACCCGCGTGGTGGTGCTGACCACGGGTACTTTTCTTGACGGTTTGATCCATGTGGGCTTGGAGCGTTTTCAGGCGGGGCGCCTGGGAGATCCGCCTTCTTTGTCGTTGGCGGCGCGGCTTAAGGAGTTGGCCCTGCCGGTGGGACGCCTGAAGACGGGCACTCCGCCGCGCATTGATGGGCGCAGCATCGACTTTTCCGTGTTGCAGGAGCAGCCGGGCGACACTCCAGAACCGGTGTTCTCCTTTATCGGCACGCGCGCACTGCATCCGCGCCAATTATCCTGCTGGATGACCCACACCAATGCCCGCACTCACGATATTATCCGCGCCGGCCTGGATCGTTCACCGCTTTATACCGGGGTCATCGAGGGGGTTGGGCCGCGGTACTGTCCATCCATCGAGGACAAGATCACGCGTTTTGCCGGCAAGGATGGGCATCCGATCTTTCTTGAGCCCGAAGGCCTGGAGACGCACGAGGTTTACCCTAATGGGATCTCGACCAGTCTGTCTTTCGATGTGCAATTGGATTTGGTGCATTCAATCCGGGGATTGGAGAATGCGCATATCCTTCGCCCTGGCTATGCGATTGAATACGATTATTACGATCCACGCGGATTGCAGCCGAGTCTTGAAACACAGGCCATTAGTGGCTTGTTTTTTGCTGGGCAGATTAATGGGACAACGGGTTATGAAGAGGCTGCTGCACAGGGTTTGTTGGCGGGTCTGAATGCCGCGCGGCGGGCGCGTGACGAGGCGGCATGGTGGCCGCGGCGAGACGAGGCTTACATCGGGGTGATGGTGGATGACTTGACCACGCGTGGGGTACAGGAGCCTTATCGGATGTTTACGAGTCGAGCAGAGTACCGGTTGTCTCTGCGTGAGGACAATGCCGATCTGCGCTTGACGGAGGCGGGCCGTCGTATGGGTCTGGTTGATGATGCGCGTTGGGATATCTTTGCCCGTAAGCGTGACGCGGTCGCGCAGGAGACCGAACGGCTCAAGGCCACTTGGGTCAATCCGGCTATTTTGTCGGCGCACGAGGCCGAACGCGTGTTGGGTCAGGCAATCGATCACGAATACAACCTTTTTGATCTGCTGCGCCGGCCGGCGGTGCGTTATGAGGGCCTGATGAGTTGGTCTGGCGTCGGCCCGGTTGTAGAGGATTCGGCTGTAGTAGAACAACTGGAGATTGCGGCCAAATACGCCGGCTATGTAGACCGGCAGCGGGAAGAGGTCGAACACGGCCGGTTGCAGGAAGAGACGCGTCTGCCGGACGATATCGACTATGCTCAAATTCATGGTTTGTCGATCGAGGTGCGGCAGAAATTGAACCAATTGCGACCGGCCACGCTGGGTCAGGCCGCGCGGATTTCCGGCGTCACACCGGCGGCTGTTTCGGTGCTGCAGGTGCACCTGAAGCGACGTGGAATAGGGGGACGAGCGGCATGAGTCTGAACAAGCCCCTGGACGAGGCTCTTAAGGAAGGTTTGGCCGCCCTGCATCTGGAACTCCCGGATTCGGTTCGGGCGCAGTTGTTGGACTATCTGGGCCTACTGCAGAAATGGAACAAAACCTACAATCTGACGGCCATTGTTGAGCCCGAACGGCAGTTGACGCACCACCTTCTCGATAGTCTCGCACTTTTGCCCTATGTGAGCGCCGGACCTTTGCTGGATGTGGGTAGCGGAGCGGGTTTTCCGGGTCTTCCGTTGGCGCTGGCACGCCCTGATCTTAAGGTGACGCTGATTGATGCCAGCCAGAAAAAGGCCGCCTTTATGCAGCAGACAGCGATAGAGCTTGGCCTAGCAAGGCGAGTGACGGTCGTTCATGGGCGTGTTGAGGCCTTGCAGGCTGGCCCTTTTGCGCAAATCACCGCGCGCGCATTTGCAAATCTTAATGACTTTGTGTGCTTGACCCGCCATGTGTTGGCTGAGGGGGGATGTTGGCTCGCGATGAAGGGGTTGTATCCGCATGAAGAGGTCACAAAACTTCAGGAGGCTGTTGTGTGTGAAGAGATTGAATTAAGGGTTCCAGGCCTAGAAGCGCAGCGTCATCTCTTGGTTTTGAGACCGCGCGCGGTGGAGGTTTGATGGCACAAATCCTTGCGGTAACTAATCAGAAGGGGGGCGTTGGCAAGACCACGACCACGGTGAATCTGGCGGCCGGGTTGGCCCAGTTGGGGCAACGGGTCTTGCTGGTTGATCTCGATCCGCAGGGAAACGCCACCATGGGTAGTGGGGTTGCCAAGCAGCATTTGGAGCGGTCGGTGTATCAAGTTCTGCTGGGTCAGGCGACCCTGGTCGAGGCACGGGTCAGCACGAGTAATGGTTATGATGTTTTGCCGGCTAATCGCGAGCTGGCGGGTGCCGAGGTCGAGTTGGTCGATGAGGAGCGGCGTGAATTTCGTCTGCAGGGCGCGTTAAATTTGGCGCGTCATGAGTACGACTATATGTTGATCGACTGTCCGCCGGCGCTGAATTTGCTGACCATCAACGCGCTAACGGCAGCCGATGGGGTGATGATCCCCATGCAGTGCGAGTATTTTGCTCTCGAAGGCCTTTCTGACTTGGTTAACACCGTGCGGCTGATCAAGGGCCGACTCAATCCGGGCATTGAAATTGCGGGGTTGGTGCGTGCCATGTATGACCCGCGTAGCTTGTTGGCGCAGCAGGTCTCCGAGCAACTTAAGCAGCACTTTGGTGACAAGGTGTACGACGCGGTTATTCCCCGCAATGTACGGCTGGCCGAGGCGCCGAGCCATGGTCTGTCTGCCCTGGCCTATGATCGCAATTCGAAGGGGGCGCAAGCCTATCTGCAACTGGCGCAGGAACACCTGCGCCGACATACCGGAGGCCGTCATGGCTAAACTCAAAGGTTTGGGGCGTGGTTTGGACGCGCTGCTCTCAGATGACACCGCCAACGAAGGCGAGCGCATGCTTTCGCTGCGCTTGGATCAACTCGTGCCGGGCAAATATCAGCCTCGTACACACATGGACGAGAATCATCTCACGGAGTTGGCGGAGTCCATAAAAAGTCAGGGCTTGATGCAGCCTATCCTGGCGCGTGGACTCCCGACCGGGAATTACGAGATTATCGCGGGCGAACGCCGCTGGCGGGCGAGTCATCTGGCAGGTCTGAGCGAGGTGCCGGTGCTGGTTCGCAATGTGCCGGACGAGGCCGCGTTGAAGATGGCTTTGGTTGAAAATATTCAGCGCGAAGACCTTAATCCGCTGGAGGAGGCCTTGGGGCTACAGCGATTGATTCAAGAATTTGGCATGACGCATCAGATGGCGGCTGAATCTGTGAGCCGTTCGCGGCCGGCGGTTTCTAACCTCTTGCGCCTGTTGCAATTGAGTAAGCCGGTACAGGCCATGTTGATGGATGGCCGCATTGATATGGGCCATGCGCGGGCTTTGTTGCCACTCAGGGCGGCTGATCAGACCGATGCGGCACATGAAATTGCGCGTCGGGGCTTGTCGGCGCGTGAGGCCGAGAAATTGGCTGCGCGGATGTTGGCCCCGCCAGCGGGGCCGCGCCAGAAAGATCGCGATGTGGTGCAGCTAGAAGAAGCACTGGCTCAGCGCTTTGCTACGACGGTACAGATCTCTGCCAATCGAAAGGGGGCCGGCCGAGTTATCTTCCATTTTGATGACCTGGACCAATTGGATGGCCTGTTGGCGCGAATGTCCTAGGAATTTGCGACCTTACAAACCTCGTCCCATAAGTAATATTAATGGTTGCTTTGAAGGTCTCAATTCGGTAGAATGAGCGCGACTGAAATGACGGCGAGTTTTACTTGGGGATTGGTTGTTCAGTCTGGGTTTGCGTTGGCAGGTGTTCTGGTTTTGGCCCTTCTTGGATACGGCCCGCTTGCCATGGGGTGGTGTGTTGGTGCGCTGATCGCCTTGGCAAATTCGGGCTGGTTGGTTTGGCGTTGGCATCAGGGGCGCCGGATAGTGACCAGTGATCCTGGGCGTCATATGCGGTTTTTTTACCGCTCGATGGTAGAGCGGTATGTGGGGCTTGTGGTTTTTTTGGGTGGGGCGCTGTGGCTGCATTTGGAGGCGCGGTCTCTGCTGGCGGGATTTGTAACAGGGCAAGTCGGCTGGTTGCTGGCGGCTTTAATTTGGCGCGATAAGGCGTGAGTAGGAAGATAGACCAATGTCATCGGAAGCGCATAGCTCGGCGGAATACATCAAGCACCACCTGCAAAACCTGACCTATGGTCAGCATGCTGACGGTAGCTGGGGCTTGGCTCACAGTGTGCAGGAGGCAAAGGAGATGGGTTTCTTTGCCATTAATCTGGACACCATGGGTTTTTCTATCCTGTTGGGCGCGGCCTTCCTGTTTCTCTTTCATGGCGTGGCAAGGCGTGCGAAGGCTGGGATCCCCGGCGGGATGCAAAATTTCGTTGAGTGGATCGTCGAATTTATTGACGGCGCCGTCCGCGGCTCCTTTACGGCGCGCAACAATATGGTGGCCCCGCTGGCCCTGACCATTTTCATCTGGATCTTTCTGATGAACCTGATGGATCTCCTGCCAATCGACTGGATTCCGGGCTTGGCTACGATGCTGGGCCTTCCGTATATGAAGGTGGTGGCGACCACAGATCCAAATGCTACCTTTGGTATGTCTCTTGCGGTCTTTTTCCTGGTGCTGTACTACAGCATCAAGATGAAGGGTGTCGGCGGTTTCGTGGGCGAACTGACCTTGCAACCTTTCGGAAAATGGGGCCTACCGGCTAACCTGCTGCTCGAGGGTGTCAACCTGATTGCAAAACCCGTTTCGCTGGCATTGCGGTTATTCGGCAATATGTATGCCGGTGAGATGATCTTCATCCTTATTGCCCTGATGTTCTCCGGTGGTGCCGTGCTGGCGTTGACGGGTGGCGTGCTGCAGTGGGCGTGGGCGGTGTTCCACATCCTGATCATTACCCTGCAGGCTTTTATCTTCATGACGCTGACCATCGTCTATATGGACATGGCGCATCAGGAACATCACTAATTAATCCCACTTTGACTTGTTGAAACAGGAGTAACAAATGACCGAAATTCAAGCTCTGCTCTTCATCGCCGGCGCCATCATGATGGGTCTTGGCGCCCTTGGTGCGGCCGTTGGTATTGGCATCCTTGGTGGCCGTTTTCTGGAAGGCGCGGCCCGCCAGCCGGAGCTGATTCCGATGTTGCGCACCCAGTTCTTTATCGTTATGGGTCTGGTTGACGCCGTGCCGATGATTGCTGTTGGTTTGGCCATGTATGTTCTGTTCGCGGTTGCGGCCTAAGTCATCGCCTGATACGCAGAAAGGTAGGCTTGGGGTATGAACATTAATATGACCCTGATTGGCCAGTCCATCACCTTCGCGATTTTCGTGTGGTTCTGCATGCGTTTTGTGTGGCCGCCCATCGTGGCTGCCCTTGAGGCACGCCGCAAGGAAATTGCAGATGGCCTAGCCGCAGCAGATCGCGGTCGGCACGAATTAGAGCTGGCTTCAAAGCGATCCGTTGAGTCCTTGCACGATGCCAAGCAGCGTGCCTCTGAAATCATCGCGCTGGCCGAGAAACGCGCTGCTGAAGTGATTGATCAGTCTAAGCAAGATGCAAGGGTTGAGGGCGAGCGCCAGCTGGCCTTGGCGCAGGCCGAGATTCAGCAGGAAGTGTTCCGCGCTCGTGAGCAGTTGCGCGAGCAGGTTGCAGGATTGGTTGTGGCCGGTGCAGAGCAGATCCTGCGTCGCGAGGTCGATGCCAAGGCGCATAGCGCCTTACTCGAAGAGATCAAGAACGGGATTTGACCATGGCGGAATTGACCACAGTAGCGCGCCCTTACGCAGAAGCGGTGGCCCAGTTGGCGCAGGATGGCCAATCTTGGCAGGCTTGGTCCGAGACGTTGGCCTTGTTGGCGGGGATTGCCTCTGATCATCAAGTGCTGGATATGGCGCATAACCCAGCCATTCCGGATGCGCGTGTGGTGGAGTTGTTCCTAGCGGTGGGCGGTGACCGTTTGACGGCGGATGCCGCCAACCTGGTTCGTATCCTGGCCGAGAACAAGCGCTTGCCCTTGTTGCCCACGGTGGCGAGCCTTTTTGAAGAGGCCCGCGCTAAGGCGGCTGGCGAGGTGGATGCCCATATCACGACGGCCTATCCGCTGGATGCAGCCCAATTGGCAGGCTTTCAGGAGCGACTTGAGGTCCGTTTGGGTCGCAAGGTTCAGGTCACCAGTTCGGTGGACGCGGCCTTGATTGGTGGTGTTGTCATTGCCGTGGGAGACGAAGTGATGGATGCCTCGGTTCGGGGCAAAATCGCTGATCTCGCTGTGGCCATGTCGAGTTGAAATTTGAGATTTGCCGGTTCGCGGATGGTCCCGAACAGGCTTAAAAGATTGATGAAAACCCGGAGTCAGTATGCAACTTAACCCTTCTGAAATCAGCGCGCTGATCAAGAATCGGATCCAGAACATGGAGACCGGTTCCGAGCTTCGCACCCAAGGAACTGTGGTGTCGGTGACGGATGGCATCGTGCGTATCCATGGTCTTGCCGAGGTGATGCAGGGCGAGATGCTCGAGTTCCCGGGCAACACCTTTGGTATGGCCTTGAACCTGGAGCGCGATTCCGTTGGTGCGGTGGTGCTGGGTGAATATGAGCATATTTCCGAGGGCGATACGGTGAAGTGCACCGGGCGCATCCTAGAGGTGCCGGTGGGGCACGCATTGATTGGCCGCGTGGTGAATGCCTTGGGTCAACCGATCGATGGCAAGGGCCCGGTGGGGGCCACCGAGACGGCTCCGGTTGAAAAAGTGGCGCCGGGTGTGATTTCCCGTCAGTCGGTGTCACAACCGATGCAGACCGGCCTCAAGTCCGTCGACGCGATGGTCCCGGTGGGCCGTGGTCAGCGCGAGCTGATTATTGGTGACCGTCAGACTGGCAAAACGGCCGTAGCGATTGACACCATCATTAATCAAAGGGGTACGGGGGTCATTTGTATCTATGTCGCGGTGGGCCAGAAGGCCTCCTCCGTGGCCAATGTGGTGCGCAAGCTGGAAGAGCATGACTCCATGGGTCATACCATCATCGTCTCGGCGACCTCCTCTGATCCTGCGGCCATGCAGTTTATCGCCCCGTATGCGGGTTGCTCGATGGGTGAATATTTCCGCGAT
>SXRG01000073.1 GCA_005793645.1 Burkholderiales bacterium | reverse complement strand
GCTACCCACGGTGTGGACACCGACTTTGGCTTCATCAATCGCCAGCGCGGCATGTTCTCCTACACCGGACTGACGTCGGCGCAGGTCGAAAAGCTGCGTGCCGAACATGGCATCTACGCCGTCTCCACCGGCCGCATCTGTCTGGCCGCGCTCAACAATGGGAATCTTGATCGCGTGGTCAGTGCCATCACCCAGACCCTCAAGGCCTGATCGACACAAACATCGGAATTGGAAAAAATCGTATTTCGCCTTGACCGCAACCGCCACAAATCCGTAAAATGCACAACTCTTGAAAACCCGCCCAAGTGGGTTGAAAGAAGCTCTGTTCCCCGATAGCTCAGTCGGTAGAGCAACGGCCTGTTAATCCGTGTGTCCCTGGTTCGAGCCCAGGTCGGGGAGCCAAAAACCCAAAGGCCCCGCAGGTTTCACGATCTGCGGGGCCTTACGCTTTCATGTCCTTCTGTGTCATTCCGCTGGAATCGCACCATGGCGCTCAACGATATCGCAGACATCCGCCGAACCTTGCACGAACTGGGCGCGCTTCCGGTGCACCGTGACCGCATCCTGCGCGCCTGGCTCGCGGGCCACCCCCTGGAAACGGGGACACGGCGGCGTCAGACGGCCGATTTTTTGCCCCTGGCCGTGCGCCGTGTCCTGCCTCAGATCGAAGAGACGCTGGCGGCTCTGGCACGGATTCATGCCCGGGAGGACAGCGCCGACGGTTCGTCGCGCCTCCTGCTCCGCCTGGCGGATGGTCAGACGGTGGAGAGCGTGCGCCTGCCCGGGGATGGTCTGTGCGTCTCGACCCAGGTTGGCTGCGCCGTGGGCTGTACCTTTTGCCAGACCGGGCGCATGGGTCTGCTCCGCCAGCTGGGTAGCGCCGAGATCATTGCTCAAGTCGTGCTCGCGCGTCGTCTCGGACCGGTGAATCGGGTGGTGTTCATGGGTATGGGCGAACCGGCACACAACCTGGACAGGGTGCTGGAGGCCATCGAACTCCTGGGCACGATGGGCGACATCGGCCACAAGAACCTGGTCTTTTCCACCGTCGGCGACCAACGGGTCTTCGAACGCCTGCCTCTAGGCCCCGTCAAACCGGCCCTCGCCCTCTCGCTGCACACGACCCGAAGCGACCTGCGCCGCACCCTGCTCCCAAAGGCCGCAGACCTGACCCCGGACGAACTGGTCGAACTCGGTGAGGTCTATGCCCGGGAGACCGGCTACCCGATCCAGTATCAATGGACCCTGCTCGAAGGCATCAACGACACGGACGAGGAACTGGCCGGCATCGCGCGTCTCCTGAAGGGCAAGTACGCGATGATGAATTTCATCCCCTACAACCCCAGCGAGGGCCTGCCCTATCGCCGCCCGGCACCCGAACGCGCAGCCCGCATGGCCGGCATCCTGCATCAGCAAGGCATCATCACCCGCCTGCGCCAGTCCGCCGGACAGGATATCGAAGGCGGCTGCGGCCAGTTACGCGCCCGTCATGTCTGATGCCCGTGTCTGATCTCATCGTCCACTACCACGACGCTCAGTGCGTCATTGTGGAAAAACCCTCCGGACGGCTGTCCGTCCCCGGCCGTGTACCGGGACCCAGCCTGACCGACCAGGTACAGACCGTGTTTGCCGATGCCCGCGTCGTCCACCGCCTCGACGAGTCCACCTCCGGGCTAATGCTGTTCGCACGCGGCGAGGCGATGGCCGGGGTCTTTGGCCGTCTATTCGAGAGGCGCGAAGTCAACAAACGCTACGAGGCCATCGTGCACGGTCAGGTCGAGGCCGCAGACGGTGTGCTTGACTGGCCACTGATCCGGGATTGGCCCAACCGCCCCCGGCAGAAGGTCTGTTTCGAGACCGGCAAGGCCTCGCAAACCCACTACACCCGCCTAGCCCTGTTGCCGGAACACAATGCCACGCGTCTGTCCCTGGTCCCGCTGACCGGGCGGACGCATCAGTTGCGTGTCCACCTCATGCAGTTTGGCCACCCCATCCTTGGCGATCGCTTGTATGGCGACGACACGGTTCGGGATGCCGCGCCGCGCCTCCTGTTGCACGCCTGTGAATTGGGCTTCGTCCACCCGGTCAGCGGGGAGGACATCACCGTGACCTCACCCGTGCCGTTCTGAGCCCTGCTTGCAGATGATCCATTAGCCGTATTCCCTGCTTTTGAGGCAAGATACGATCCCGTGTATCAGAACTGCGACGGGGGACAATGATGATTGAGTTAACTGTGAGTAAAGACCAGATAGGCCATGCCCAATAGAACAGGTTGGTCACGCGAACAACTGCTGGTGGCATTTCACCTCTATTGCCGAATGCCATTTGGGAAGATGCACAACCGCAACCCAGAGATTGTTCGATATGCCGAGCTGATAGGCCGAACACCCTCCGCGCTGGCGATGAAACTCACCAATATTGCCAGCCTTGATCCCGCCATTACCGGAACAGGAAGAAAAGGGTTAGAAGGCGCGTCGGCAGCTGATCGTGCCATGTGGGTGGAAATGCAGGCTGATTGGGATCGTTTCGCTATTCAATCACAACAGGCTTTCAGTCAAATCACGGCAATCGGAGATCCTGAGTTGGCAGCAGATGATGAGGACATCGCAGACGCTGCTGCGGACTATGAGGGTACTAACAAGACGATCACTTCGACAGCTCGCATAGGCCAAGCTTTTTTCCGTCGTGCCGTCCTCAGCGCATACCAGTTTCGCTGCTGCATAACAGGAATGGCGATTCCACAGTTGCTAGTGGCAAGCCATATTGTCCCGTGGCAGGCAGATGCGGCAAACCGCCTAAACCCAAGAAATGGCTTGTGTCTTTCGATGCTTCACGATAAGGCCTTTGACATCGGAATCATTTGCATTGCAGATGATTTCACCGTGCGCGTATCACGGAAGCATGAGAAGGCGGATGATCCCTTCTTCCGTTCGGCTTTACTTGCATATGATGGAAAACAGATCAACTTGCCAGAAAAATTCAGGCCAAATCCTGATTTTTTGACTTACCACCGCGACCATATTTTTGAGGGACAGGGATGAATGTCCGAATGGAATATTTGGAATGATCGTGGCCTGGCTCCATGGCACTAACCGGGCTTCGTCCACCCGGTCAGCGGGGAGGACATCACCGTGACCTCACCCGTGCCGTTCTGAGCCCTGATCAAATCTCCCCGGCCACGATCTTGAAGATCTGCACGCTGGCGGTCATGCGCCGTTCCCACAGACGCAGCGACTGAATCTCGGCAGACTGCTCGGCGCGTTGCGTGGCCAGGGTATCCATGCCGCTGATCGTCCCGGCCTGATACTGGGCCACCGCGATGGCGCTGGCACGGCGTGCGGCGGACACGGCCGTTTCCTGATGCGCGGCCTGGATGGTCAAGCCTTGGGCCGCAGCGAGATTGTCCTGTACCTCCTGAAAGGCGGTGAGAACCACCTGCCGGTATTCCGCAACCACGGCCTCATGTTCGGCCTCGGCGCGGGACACGCCGGCACGCCGTGCGTCCGCGTCAAACACGGTCAGTGCCAGAGAGGGGCCCAGGGACCAGAAATGAATCGGCTGACTGGCAATCCGGGCTAGGTGGCTGCCGCGCAGGCCTGCGTCCGCAGTCAGGTTCAGGGTCGGGAAAAAGGCGGTTTTGGCCTGGCCAATAGCGGCGTTGGCCGCGGCCACGCGGCGCTCGGCGGCCTGGATGTCCGGGCGCCGCTCGACCAGACGGCTGGGGACCAAGACCGGTGTGGCGGGAATCTTGGGCAGGCTTGTCTCCACCGACAGCGTCAGGGCCGGATCGCCCACCAGGGTCGCCAGCGCGTGACGGGTCTGGCGCACACGCAGGTCATTTTCGGCGGCCTGGGCCTCGCTGTTGGCGAGTTGTGTCTCGGCCTGAGCGACATCCAGACCCGACACGACACCGATACCGTGACGCTCATGGGTCAGTGCCAGCAAACGCCGGTCGGCCTCGAGGATACGCTGCCAGAGCGTGGCCTCTGCCATGCCCGCTCGCCACTGAAGATAGGTCTGCGCCACCAGGGCCTGCAGGCTGAGACGCGCCGCAGCCAGGTCGTGAGCCCCCGCCTCGGCCGTTGCCGTGGCGCCCTCCACCGCACGCGCGATGCGACCCCAAAGGTCTACCTCCCAACTCACCCCCACACTCAGCGAGGCACTGCTGGCACTGCCCGTATCGTGGTTCTGGCTTGCCTTCAGACGACTGTCCAGTTGCGGCAGACGCCCGGCCTCGCTGATCTGAAGGGTCGCCCGCGCAGCACGGTAGCGCGCCTCGGCCGCCTTCAGGGTCTGGCTGCCCTGCCCGGCGGCGGTCAGCAAACGGGTGAGTTGTGCGTCCTCAAAGGCTGTCCAGACGGCCTCCGACGAGGCAAATCCTTGCGGGCTACGGGCCTGCCAATCCGCCGAACCCGGCTCAACAACAAACTGCGCCGGCAGGTTCACGACAGGACGAACATGCGCCGGGCCCGTCGAACAGGCTGCCAGCCCTGCGGCCACCAGCAAGGCCACGAGTCGCTTGGATGAGGATGAGATCAGGGGCATGACGCGGTTTGCCTGAGGGAAGGTCGGATGGATTTTAAGCCTGAATTCATGGCCCTCGCGGCCCGATCCAGGTAGAGATAGATCACCGGCGTGGTGTAGAGCGTCAGGACTTGCGAGACCAGGAGACCGCCCACAATGGCGATGCCCAGCGGCTGGCGCAGTTCGGCCCCCTCGCCGCCGCCCAGGACCAGCGGCAGGGCCCCGCAGATGGCGGTGAGCGTGGTCATCAGGATGGGCCGGAAACGCAGTTGCGCCGCCCGGTAGATGGCATGCGCCGCCGTCGTCTGGTAACGGCGCTGGCGATCGATGGCATAGTCGATCATCAGGATGGCATTTTTCATCACCAGACCAATGAGCAAAAAGATGGCGATCAGGGCGATGATGCTGAACTCCGTGTCAAACAGCATGAGGGCCAGGAGCGCCCCAATGCCTGCCGAGGGGAGCGTGGAGAGGATGGTGAGCGGATGGATCAGGCTCTCGTACAGGATGCCCAGCAGGAGGTACAGGGTAACCAGAGTGGCGAGGATCAGCCAGGGCTGGCTGGCCAGGGATTGCTGAAAGGCCCGCGCCTTGCCCTCGAAACTGCCGCGCACCTGGGTGGGCAGGCCGATGTCGCGCAGGGCCTGCTGGATCAGCGGGGTCGCATCGCCCAGCGTCACCCCAGGTTGCAGGTTGAAACTCAGCGTCGTCGCAGGTGCCCCGCCCTGATGCTGGATGGACAGCGGCGTATGGCCGGGAACCACGCGCACGAACTGGTCCAGCGGGATCGCCTGTCCGGCCGCGTTCACGACCTGAAAGGCGTGCAGGGACTCAGGTGATTGCAGGAGCCGCGCATCGACCTCCATGACCACGGGGTATTGATTCTGCTGTTGATACAAGGTGGCAATCTGGCGCTGACTGAAGGCGTTGCCCAGCGCGGTTTCGAGCGCCTGCAGGCTGACACCCAGCCGTGCGGCCTGATCGCGGTCGACCTCCAGCCGGGTTTGCAGGCCCTTGTCCTGCTGGTCCGAGACGACATCCGCCAGTTGCGGAATCTGTTGCAGGGCACGCCGCACTTGCGGTTCCCAAAGTCGTAGCAGCGTCAGATCATCCGCTTGCAGGGTGAACTGGTACTCGGCATCGGTTTGTCGGCCACCGATACGGATATCCTGCATGGGCACCAAGGTCAGGCGTGCACCCGGTACCGAGGCGAGCCGCTTGCGCAGGCGGGCAATCACCTCGGTTGCCGAGGCCGTGCGCTGACCCAAGGGCCTGAGCGAAATAAACAGGGTCCCGGTATTGGCGCGAGCCCCTCCGGCAAAACCGGTCACGACCCGCACATCCGGGTCGGCGCGCACAATCTCGATGAAGGCACGCACCTTTTGCTCCATGGCCAGGAAGGAAATACTCTGATCGGCACGGATCATGCCCATCACGCGGCCCGTATCCTGGGTAGGGAAAAACCCCTTGGGAATCGCCCGGTACAACTGCACATTCAGGGCAATCACCAAGCCCAGCGCCAACAGCACCAGCGGGCTGTGGCGCAGCGACCAGGCGAGGCTCAGCCGGTAAGTCACACGCACGCGGCGCAACGGGCCCTGCCAGCGCCCCCGCCAGCGTGGAACCCGGATCGCGCCCACACGGCCCACGCCCCCTTCGGGCATGGGCCTGGGTTTAAGGAGATGGGCGCACATCACCGGTGTGGTCAGCAAAGAGATAGCCATCGAGATCAGGATGGCCGCGCTCAGGACCACGGCAAATTCGTGCAGCAACCGGCCCACGATCCCGCCCATGAACAGGAGCGGGATAAACACCGTGACCAGCGCCAGGCTGATGGCCACCACGGTAAACCCAACCTGACGCAGGCCCAGCCGAGCGGCCTGCAGCGGGGGATGGCCTGCCTCGATATGCCGGCTGATCGCCTCAAGAATCACAATGGCGTCATCAACCACAAAACCCGTCGCCACCGTCAGGGCCATGAGGGAAAGATTGTC
>SXRG01000072.1 GCA_005793645.1 Burkholderiales bacterium | reverse complement strand
TGATCCAGCCCGGCGGCTCGGTGCGTGATGCGGAAGTGATTGCCGCCGCCGACGAACAGAACCTGGCCATGGTATTCACCGGCTTCCGCCACTTCCGCCATTGATCTCATGAAAATACTCGTCGTCGGATCCGGCGGTCGCGAACACGCCCTGGCCTGGCGGCTGGCAAAGTCGCCCGGCCTGCAGAAGGTTTACGTCGCGCCCGGCAATGCCGGCACGGCGCGCGAGCACGAACTGGAGAACCTGCCGCTTTCCGACATCGAGGCGTTGGCCGATTACGCCGAGCGCGAGAAGGTGCATGCCACGGTGGTCGGCCCCGAGGCCCCACTTGCCGCCGGCATCGTCGATGCCTTCCGCGCCCGCGGCCTGCGCATCTTCGGGCCGACCAAGGCCGCGGCCCAGCTCGAAAGTTCCAAGGACTTCGCCAAGCGTTTCATGACGCGGCACAAGATTCCGACCGCGAAGTTCCAGACCTTCGCTGACATCAACGCCGCCCACGCCTATATCGATGCCGAAGGTGCGCCCATCGTGATCAAGGCCGACGGACTCGCCGCGGGCAAGGGGGTGGTGGTGGCGATGGATGTGGCCGAGGCCCACGCTGCCGCGGACATGATGCTCTCCGACAACAAGCTGGGCGATGCCGGCGCGCGGGTGGTGATCGAGGAGTTCCTCGACGGCGAGGAAGCCAGCTTCATCGTCATGGCCGACGGGCGCCATGCCCTGGCGATGGCGACCAGCCAGGATCACAAGCGGCTCAAGGACGGCGACCAGGGTCCCAACACGGGCGGCATGGGCGCGTATTCGCCGGCACCCGTGGTGACCCCAGAAGTCCACGCCAGGGCGATGCGCGAGGTGATCCACCCGGTGATCGCTGGCATGAAGGCAGAGGGCATCCCGTTTACCGGCTTTCTGTACGCCGGGCTGATGATTACGCCGGAAGGCCGCATCGGGGTACTGGAGTTCAACTGTCGAATGGGCGACCCGGAAACCCAGCCGATTCTGATGCGTCTCAAGACGGATTTGACCACGCTGATGGAGGCCGCCATCGACGGCAGGCTCAATCAAGTGACAGCCGAATGGGATCGCCGTGTGGCGCTGGGCATCGTACTGGCCGCTGCAGGCTACCCTGACAGCCCGCGCACGGGCGATGTGATTACGAACATTCCAACTCCGACCGAGAATGCGGTCGTATTCCACGCGGGCACCCTGCTGCAAGACGGTCAATTGCGCACCAGTGGCGGCCGCGTGCTATGCGCTACGGCGCTGGGTGACAGCGTCAAGCACGCCCAAAAACACGCCTACGCCTTGGCCCACAGCGTCCAGTTTGACGGCTGCCAGATGCGTTCTGACATCGGCTGGCGCGCACTCAAATAACGCCAACCCGTGCCGCGCGACCTGTCGCTTTATCGCCACCTACGCACCGGCGGCATCATCGCCTACGCCACCGAATCCTGTTTCGGCCTCGGCTGCGACCCGATGAACCGCCGGGCCGTCCAGCGCATCTTGCGACTCAAAGGCCGTCCTCAAGCCAAGGGACTCATTCTAATTGCGACCGATCTGGCGCAACTGCAACCCTACCTTGCACCCCTGCCTGCCGGACTGGATGTCGCAGCCTACTGGCCCGGCCCTACGACCCTATTGCTGCCCGCCAGTCGTCGCTGCCCCCGCTGGCTGACAGGAAAGCACCAGACGATCGCGGTACGGGTTACCGCACATCCGGACGCACGCCAGACCTGCCAGCTCGCCGCCATGGCCCTGGTATCAACCAGTGCCAACCGCAGCGGACAACGCCCTCTACGCAGTGCAGCGGCTTGCCATGCGTTGTTTGGCGATACAGTACTCGTGCTCCCAGGGCGCACCGGCACCCGCCGACGGCCTTCCACCGTCCTCAATCCTTTGAGCGGGCGCGTTGTACGGCAGTAAATTTGTTGTTCACACAACGGGGACTCGAAAAACGGCAAAACCCGCTACAATCCGGCCGTGCCGAGCCTAGCCCATCCAGAGACCATCCTCGCCCATCGCCGCCGTGTGCAGGCGCCCCTCTACCCCTCCCCGAAAAACATCCGTAGCCTGGGCGGGCCATTTCATGCACAAACGCCCTATCCGACCATGCCGCCAGTTGCCGCCGCAGGATCGCTTCAATGACTTCCCAATACATCCCCCTTGCCCCCCCTCGTCCCGTGCGCCCAAAGCGGCGCTGGCCTTGGTGGGTCCTTAGCCTGGCCTTCTTCGTAGCTGCCTTGATCGCCGCCTACGAAATGATCGCCTCGCCGTTTCAAGCCCTGTTACTGGCTGGCTATGGCAAACGCCTGAACTGGCAAGTCCTGGACGGCCCCAGCGATCAAATCCGCTTCCCGGATACAGGCCCCTACGATGTCCGCCTGGGCTACAACCGCATTCCCTATTTCACCGAACGACTCACCCAACGCGGTTATGTTCTGGCCAAACAAGCACGCATCTCCGACGACATGAACCGGGTCGGCGCCCTCGGCCTATTCCTGCCCTATAACGAAAAATCCGTGGCGGGTGTCACCCTGCGGGGCTGTAATCAGGAAACCCTGTTCAGCCTGCCACAACCACGCCGTCACTATGCCCGTTTCGAAGACATCCCGCCGGTCATCGCCAACACCCTGCTCTATATCGAGAATCGCGAACTGCTTGACCCCAATCATCCGCAACGCAACCCCGCCGTCGAATGGGATCGCTTTGCGCAGGCCGTACTGGAAAAAGCCGTTCAGGTCATTCAGCCCGGCCGCAAGGTTCCGGGGGGTTCGACCCTGGCTACACAAATCGAAAAATACCGTCACTCTCCGGATGGCCTCACCCTATCCGGTGGCGACAAGCTGGGCCAGATGGCCTCGGCCTCCCTGCGCGCCTACATCGACGGGACCGACACCCGCGCCACGCGTCGTCGGCTGGTGCAGTCCTATCTCAACACCGTACCCCTCTCGGCGGCCGCCAGACACGGCGAAGTGATCGGTACCGCCGATGCCCTTGATGCCTGGTTTGGCCTGGATTTCGACGAGGTCAACCGCTTGGTGCGCGGTCCGGCCATCACCGCCGCCTCGGCCCACGCCTATAAGCATGTCCTTGCCCTTCTGATCGCCCAACGCCGCCCCTCTTTCTATCTCATTAGCGACCGCGCTCAACTCGAGGTACAGGCCAACATCCACCTGCGCCTCTTGGCCAAAGCCGGCATCATCAACAACGAGATTCGTGACCTGGCCCTCAATGCCAAACTCCAGTTCCGCAAGCCCACGCACACCACGCCTGGCCAAACCTTGACCTTCGTCGAAAACAAGGCGGCGAATGCCCTGCGCACCCAGATCACCCGCCAACTGGGTCTGGCCCAGTTGTACGACCTGGACCGACTTGACCTCAATGTCGATACCACGCTGCACACAAACGCCCAACACGCTGTCACCCAGCAACTCAAGCGCCTGAACAACCCGGCGGCCGTAAAGGAAATGGGACTATACGGCCACTACCTGCTCGAACCGGACGATGATCTTTCCAAGATCATCTTCAGCTTCACCCTGCATGAGCTCACCGCCAACGGGGCGGTGGTCCGCATCCAGGCCGACAACCTCAACCAGCCATTCGACATCAATCAGGGTGCCAAGCTGGACATGGGCTCGTCGGCCAAACTGCGCACCCTGATCACCTATCTTGAAATCATCGCTGACCTGCATAAACAATATGCCGGTCAAACGCCGGCCAAACTAGCTCGAATCAGCGTGCCGGCCAAAGATATTCTCAGCGCATGGGTGATTGACTATCTGCGCTCCCCGAGTGACCACAGCCTCAAGGCCACCCTCGAAGCGGCTATGGGGCGGCGCTATTCAGCAAACCCCGCCGAAGGTTTTTACACCGGTGGCGGGGTCCACCATTTCAACAATTTCCACAGCGAAGACAATCACAAGGTCATGGACATGTGGGAGGCCACGCGCAATTCTGTCAACCTGCCCTTCATCCGTTTGATGCGCGACATCATTCACCACCTGACCTACCGTGCACCCTCCACGGCAGCTCGCGTTCTCGCCGATGTCAACGACCCCAAGCGCGACACTTATCTGATCAAATTTGCCGACAGCGAAGGGCGCGCCTTCCTCGCCCGCTTCCACAAGAAATATCGCACGCTAACCCCGCAGCAGATCGACGACAACCTGCTTAACCACCTCGCCGCGCACCCCAAGCGTCTCGCCGCCGTGTTCCGTTACCTGGATCCGCAGGCCGATTTGGCCACCTTCACCAGGCTGATGCGCGGCCGTCTGGTCAAACCCGGGGCCTATGACGACAAGGACATGGCCTATTTGTTCGAGACCTACGGCCCGGACAAATTCAACCTGGCCGATCGTGGCTACATCACCCAGATTCACCCCCTGGAACTGTGGCTGGCCGCCTACCTGCGCCAGCACCCCGAAACCCCATGGGACGAATTGGTAAAGCGATCGGGGCGCGAACGCGTTGAAGTGTACGACTGGCTGTTCAAGACCGGCCGCAAGAACACCCAGGACAATCGCATCCAGTCGTTGATGGAAATCGAATCCTTCCAGGAATTGCACAAGCGCTGGCGCAAATTAGGCTACCCCTTTAACAGCCTAGTACCGTCCTACGCCACCGCCATCGGCTCCTCGGCCGACCGTCCCGCCGCTTTGGCCGAAATGATGGGCGTGATCCGTAATGATGGCATCAAGCTGCCTGCGGTCAGTATCAAACAACTGGAGTTTGGTGCTGATACGCCCTACCACACCGTCTTCCACCTCAAGCCCATGAAATCGGAAGAAATATTCAACCCCGTCGTCGCCCAGACCGTGCGCAAGGCCCTGCTCGATGTTGTCCAGGAGGGCACCGCACGCCGCATCAAGGGGGCTTTCCCCACGGCGGATGGAGAATTGGCCATTGGCGGCAAGACCGGAACGGGTGATCACCGCATGCAAGTCATTGGTGCGGGGGGACGAATCCTTGAAGAAAAAGTCATGAACCGGGTCGCCACCTTTGCCTTCTTTATGGGCGAACGCTACTTCGGCGTCATCACCGCCTTCGTGCCGGGCGAGCAGGCTGGAAACTATCACTTCACCAGCGGCCTGCCCGTGCAACTCCTGAAGACCATGGCACCCATCCTGCGCCCTCTGGTACTGGGAGCGGAAAACGCCGAGTTACCGTGGGAGGCTCAAGTACGCGCCTTTGATGCAGAGGCCAAAGCCGAAGCCCAGGCCAGGGCGGAGGCCAAGGCCAAGGTCACTGCCACCAAGCCGCCCCAACCCGTCAAACCGGCTAAGCCCATCTTGGCGCCTGCCCCAAAACAGGCCGACAAACCCGTACCGACACGGCCCGTTCCAACGCCCCAAACAATTCAGGCCAGGCCTGCCACGGCAACCCTACCGGCACCTGCCGCGCGACCTGCGATAGCGCCCCAGTTGACCCCGGCCCCACGGCACGAGCCGCTTGTGCAACCCATTCCCCAACAGAAAGAGGTCCCGCCGCCGCCCACAGTTCCGCATCCCACACCCTGGACAGAGGCCCCACAAACACCTCCGCCGGCACCCGCACCGGAACCTCGTCCCCGGCCGCGCAACCCTTGGGTCTCGCCCGAGTATGAGTACCTCTTCTAAAGTGAACCACGGTATCGGTTACAATGCCGCCCCTTCGCGCAGATAAACTCGCCCCAATCGCCTAAAAACCAGCAGATCAACGGGATGCAGCTCTTCGCCTTCGGCATCAACCACCACACCGCGCCCGTCTCCATCCGGGAACGCGTTGCTTTTCCGCCCGATATTCTGGAAAGGGCCTTGCACGAGCTGACTAGCGAAGGCAAGGCCAGCGAAGCCATTATCCTATCTACCTGCAACCGCACCGAGATCTACTGCAACACCCATTCGCCGGAAGCTATTGCCGACTGGCTGGCCGATTTTCACAAGATCGACCGCAACGAGGTCAATCCCTACCTCACCCTCTTGCCCAATACCGATGCCGTGCGTCACGCCTTCCGTGTCGCCTCTGGTCTCGATTCAATGGTCCTCGGCGAGACCCAAATCCTTGGGCAGCTGAAGCAGGCCGTGGACCGGGCCCAGACCGCCGGCACTCTTGGCACACTGCTCTCCAAGCTATTCCAGCGCACCTTTGCCGTCGCCAAAGAAGTGCGCACCGCCACCGAGATCGGCGCCAACACAGTTTCCATGTCAGCTGCCGCCGTCAGTCTCGCTGAACGCATTTTTCCCTCTATCGCCGAACAGGCCGTGCTATTCATCGGCGCGGGCGAGATGATCGAGCTGGTCGCGACCCACTTCGCCGCCCGCAACCCGCGTCGAATGATGGTCATTAATCGCACCGTCGAACGCGCACACGAACTGTGCGACCGCTTTGGTGGTGAAGCGGCTGCCCTGACCCAATTGCCGGAACTCCTGCACCAGTTCGACATCATTGTTACCTCCACCGCCAGCCCCCTGCCCATCCTCGGCTTGGGCCTGGCCGAACGCGCCCTCAAGGCCCGCCGCCATCGACCCATGTTCATGGTCGATCTGGCCGTACCACGCGACATCGAGACAGAAGTGGGCGGCCTAAGCGATGTCTATCTCTACACGGTGGACGACTTGGGCGAGGTTATCCGTGCCGGCCATGATGCCCGCCGCGCCAAAGTGGACGAGGCCGAGGCCATCATTGCCACTCGCGTCAGCGAGTTTCTACACTGGATGGACAGCCGCCGCGCCGTGCCGACCGTGCGTGCCCTACGCGACCACGGTGAGCGCCTGCGTCGTCACGAGCTGGGCAAGGCCCTCAAACATCTGGCCAACGGCGAGGATCCGGCTCAGATTATCGATGCCCTCTCCAAGTCGCTCGCCAACAAGTTCCTGCACGACCCCACCCACGCCCTCAATCTGGCCCAAGGGGCAGAGCGGGAGCTACTCGCCCAACAGATCGAGCGACTCTACAACCTGCACGGAGACCCGTGAACCCCTCGCTCCTCACCAAGCTGGACCAGCTTGCGGATCGTCTGCTGGAAATCGACGCCCTCCTGACGCGTCCGGACGCCACCGCAGACATGGCTCGCTACCGGAAACTGACCCGTGAAAACAGCGAGCTCGGTCCAGTGATCCACGCGTATCGCGCTTGGCGGCAGACGCAGGCCGATCTTGCCACGGCCCACGAACTCCTTGCCGATCCGGACATGCGCGAACTCGCTGAAATGGAACTACAAGAGGCCCAATGGCGCTTGGAATCCCTTGAGGCCTCGCTACAAATCCTACTCTTGCCCAAGGACCCCAACGACGAGCGAAATGTCTTTCTGGAGATCCGCGCCGGTACGGGTGGCAACGAGTCGGCCCTGTTCGCCGGTAACCTGTTCCGCATGTATGCCCGCTACGCCGAGCGCCAGCGCTGGTCTGTCGAGGTCCTGTCCGAAAGTCCCGGCGAGGTCGGCGGGTACAAAGAGATTATCTGCCGCGTCAGCGGCCAAGGCGCCTATTCACGGCTCAAGTTCGAATCCGGCGGGCATCGTGTCCAACGTGTCCCGGAGACCGAGTCACAGGGCCGTATCCACACCTCAGCGTGCACCGGTGCGGTGATGCCAGAGGCGGATGAACGCGCCGCAATAGAAATCAACCCGGCCGATCTCAGGATCGACACCTTCCGTGCCAGTGGGGCCGGAGGGCAACACATCAACCAGACCGATGCGGCGGTGCGCATCACCCACCTACCCACCGGCATTGTGGTCGAGTGCCAGGATGACCGCTCACAACACCGCAATAAGGCCCAGGCCCTGAGCGTGCTCGCCGCACGCATCCAGGATGCCCAAGATCGCGAGGCGCGCGCCAAAGAAGCCTCCACGCGCAAATCTCTGGTGGGTAGCGGCGATCGCTCGGACCGTATCCGTACCTACAACTTTCCGCAGGGCCGAATCACCGACCACCGCAAAAACCTTACGCTGTACAAGATTGATGCCCTCATGGACGGCGATCTGGACGACCTCTTCAATGCACTGATCAGCGAGCATCAGGCTGAACAACTGGCCACCCTCAGCAACGCGGGGCGCTGACTCGACTTCAGATCAGGTTCAGCGCCGATTGATCCGGTAACCGGCCGGAATCACAAACGAGGTATCGGGTAGGTCCTTGTCTGTCTGGGTCTCGTAAGCCATCCCGACGCGCGTAGGTGTGCGCCGAGCCAGATCCGCCATCGGACCGTTGCCTTCAAACTTGAATTGCACATCGGTCGCGCACACCATGCCTCGGCCCAACAGCTTGCGGCCCACCTCGTTGAACACCTTCACCTGGGGTGCTACAGCACGACCAGGCGTAGGCACCCCGGCAAAAAAATCCTCGTTCTCCACCACCTTCATGAAAGGGGCCAATTCCTTGCGCTCGGTGGCCTTGCGATCCAGCCAAACCTGGCCATCAAGGACGACCGTCACCGTCTCCTGCCCCCACACGACAGGCATGCTGGCTGACAGTGCGAACTCCTCGCAGATCCAATCACCCAGAGGGGCCTGCCGACCCATGGGCTTGATGGAAAAATGCAGGTTGCTGGACTGGGCGCGGCCATGACTGGCTAGGGCACGCACCTCCGCAGTCCGCATCAAGTGATCGATCAGGGTCACCTCTTTGCTTTTCAGATCATAGAGGTAGCTATAGGAGCGACCCTGCTCGGTCAGATCCCGGCGCATCCAGTGCTCCTTCACCATCAAGCCCTCACGGCCAGCCTGGGTCATATTCATCGCCATGACCGAACTGCGTCCGCTGAGCGAAAAATCGGCCCGCACCCCGAACGACAGGAACGCAGCGGATACAGCCACGACAAGGAGTGACTCAAGGAGACGAGAAGAACAATTCATGGGTTAGCCTTGGAGTTAAAAGGATCGTGCTCTGAGAGGTTAAAACGCCGATACAAGCGCTGCAAAGGGGCCGGCGCCCACCAGTTTAGGCGGCCCAAAAGACGCAGCGAGGCGGGAACCAGCAGGATGCGTACCAACGTAGCATCAATAATGACCGAAAACAGCAAACCCAAGCCCATGGCCTTCATAAATACCACCTCGCCCATGGCGAAGCTCCCTAGCACCACACCAATCAACAGGGCTGCGCTGGTAATGATCGGGCCGCTCTTCTGGATACCCCGTGCGATCGAGACCGTGCTGTCACCGGTATGGTGGCAACTTTCCTTGATGCGTGAGAGGAGAAAAACCTCGTAATCAATTGACAGACCGAAGGCCGTAGCAAAGATCAACACCAATACCGTGCCCTCCATCTGGCCCTGCGGTGTAAAGCCCAGCAGGTTGGCCATATTGCCATCTTGGAAGACCCAAACCAGACCACCAAAAGTGGCTGTCAGAGAAAGCAGGTTTGTCAAAATCGCCTTCAACGGCAAGAACACACTGCCCAGCATCAGGAACAGCAAGACCCCGATTACCCCGGTAATCGCAGCCATGATCCAAGGGCTATATTCAATGAGCGAATTCACATAATCCAGGTGTTCAGCCGGAAAGCCACCGACCTGCATCGACACCACGCCGGCCGGGAGGCTTATGGCACGGACCTGCCGTACCAACTGACGCGCCTCGGCAGAGATCGGATCGTGGCTATAACGCACCAGAATCAGGCTCTGCGAACCCTTCGCAAAACGATTAAGGGCCAGGGCCGCACCTGGAAACTGCTCAGGATACTGGTAAAAAAGCTGATAGTCCGCCAACGACATGCCGGCATTCAGCGTCACCAGACTATCCACGCGACTAACGCCGGGGATGGCGGCAATCTGACGGGTCAAGACATCCAAAGTCGCCAGGCTGCTTGCCTCATGCGCCGCCCCCTTGGTCTGCACATTCAGAATCAGCGGACTCATTCCGGCACGAGGAAACGCGTCCTCTAGGATCTGCTGCACCTGGCGGCTCTCGGCGCCCACCGGCAATGAACGGCTATCGGCCGGACCGACCTCCATGTGCAAAATAGGCAGGCCGAAAAAGCCAAGGATCAAAAAACTAACAACGAGCACCGAGCGGGCATTACGCATCACCCAAAAGCTGAAGCGTTCCCAGCGCAGTGTCTTGGCCGACAGCGTCGCCTGCCGTCGCATAGGGATAGCGCAATAGTTGATGCGTTCGCCAATCAGTGCCAGAAGCGGCGGCAATAACAAGATGGCCGTCAGCATCGCTGTAATCACCGACAATCCGGCCGCCAACCCCATGTTCTGAAAGAAACGCTGCGGCATTAACAACAAACAGAACAGGCTCGCCGCCACCGTCACCCCGCTAAAAGCCACCGTATGGCCCGCCGTTGCCACAGTCGTGCTCAATGCCTGTTGCGGTGTATGGCCCAGCGCCAACTCTTCACGGAAGCGAGAGACCATGAAGAGGCCGTAATCGATGGCAAGACCCAAACCCAGCATTGAGACCACATTGACCGCATAAATCGTGATGTCGGTGAGCATGGAGCAGAGTTTGAGCAACGCCGTGCTCAGCACCACCGTGACAACACCAATCACCAGCGGCATCAGGGCCGCCACCACCGAACGGAATACCCACACCAAAAGGACCGCGAGAATGCCGAAACTGATCCACTCCGCGCGCTCGACATCGTGAGTCAACTGCGCACGCACATCCATGTAGGTCGCCAATTCGCCCCCCGCCCTGACCAGCAATCGTTCCGAGACCAAATGTCGACGCAGGGCCTGATAAATCGCGATCCCTTCGTCTGACTGGCGCGCCAGACGAACAATGGCATAGGTCATTTCCCCCTTGCGGGAACGCAGTGCCGGATCCAACGACTGAAAATAACTCTCGATGCCCAGTACACCAGGGGTATTTCCGATCGGGTCCAGAACCGCTTCAACCGCCTGCCGGTAGGCCGGATCGTCCAGGCTAAGGGTCTGCCCCGGGCGCGGCTGAAACAACAGAACCACGGTTATATCATCGTGACCATACTGCTCACGCAACGCCTGTCGCGCCAAGTCTGAGCCACTCTCTGGAACATTCCAACCTGGCACCAATGACAGGTGCTGCATCACATTCGAGCCGTAATAGCCAGCCATGACGGTCAGTGCCAAAGCAACGGCCAAAAAGGTGCGGGGGACATCGCTGATACAGCGACCTAGGCGACGAAACATGGCAGGCGAAAGCGTCTCACTTATTATCTGAATTAGAACGCATCATAACTGCCCTTATGCCTCTAGGCATCCATGAAAGACAAAAACCTTACGCTAAAACATAGGGCGTGGCCATTATTTTGCGGTATGCTGACCGACATGAAACCCATTCGCGCCCTTGCCTGCCTCCTCTTCGTGGCCCCGTCCCTCGCACTGAGCGCCGGCCCCGTCCCGCCCGCCGCCAAGGGGTCAAATGGCACGCCGACAAGCACCAATGGCGCCCTCAATGGCATCGCCGCCGCCCACGCGACCCAGCCCAGCCTCTCGACGCAAGAGGTCAAGGCCAGATTTAACGCCCTGCAGCAATATTTCACCGAAGATGAGTGGAAACAGGTCTCGCGCTATCTCCTCAACTCCGCCCTCGATGGACTGCAAGGCACAGAAGACGCCACGCTAGCGCCCGATCTGGCATTTCGCTTGGAAATCCTCAAACGGCGCATGACGGTGGAAGGTAACACCCTCATGAATGAACTCTCCAACCAGTGGCAGCAATTAATGACCCCGCCGCCTCCGGTGCCCTACGAACCGCGCCCCCTCCCCACTTGGGCCACCCCTGTCTATACCCCGCCGCCCGCTATCGCGCGTTAAGGCCACCGTTAACCCAAGCGCTCGACCAACGACCGCAGGGACGCCGCTCCACCGCCCATGAATCTCACCACTTGGCTGCGTGATACGGCCAGCCAACTGCAAATCACCCTTTCGCTGGATGCCGCGGCCGCCCGCATCGAGGCGCGCCGGTTGGCCGCCGCCGCGTTACAACGCGATACAACCTGGCTGATTGCTCACGGTGACGAATCGGTTGATTTAACGCGCATAGCGCCCTTTCTGCTCCGCCGGTTGGCGGGCGAGCCTGTGGCCTATATCCTGGGCGCGCGCGAGTTTTATGGACGCAGCTTCCAGGTCAGCCCTGCGGTGTTAATCCCGCGTCCGGAAACCGAGCATCTAGTGGACGCGGCGCTGCAACGGCTGCCAACGGGCGCGCACATTCTGGATCTATGCACCGGCAGCGGTTGCGTGGCGATCAGCCTCAAACTAGAACGGCTGGACTGTGCCGTCACCGCCACCGATCTCAGCCACGAGGCCTTGGCGATCGCCCAGGCCAACGCCATCGCACTTAATGCCATGGTCACCTTCCTTCCAGGGGATCTGTTCGCACCCGTAACGGAGCAACACTTCGATGTCATCGTTAGCAACCCGCCTTACATCGCCGCTGAGGATGCGCATTTGAATCAAGGCGATGTACGCTTCGAACCCCGCCTGGCGTTGACTTCAGGCAAGAACGGCCTCGACCTGATCCACCGTATGATCAGCGCCGCGCCAAGCCACCTCAAGCCCGGCGGCTGGCTGCTGTTTGAACACGGATATGACCAAGCGACGGCCTGCCGCGAACTGCTGGACAAAACCGGTTTCAAGCAAATAAAAACCCTGCCAGATTGGGCAGGGTTGGAGCGACTGACGCTGGGCCAGAAGCCGAATTAGGCGTCCTTGTGATAACCCAGCACCACCTCAACCTCGTTTTTGGAACCCAGAATGACCGGCACGCGCTGGTGCAAACCTGTCGGCGCGATATCGAGGATACGCTCGTAGCCGGTTGAAGAGATGCCACCGGCCTGTTCAACAATCATCGACATCGGATTGGCCTCGTACATCAGGCGCAGTTTTCCGGGCTTGCTGGGATCCTTAGTGTCACGCGGATACATGAAGATGCCGCCGCGATTGAGGATGCGATGCACCTCGGCCACCATCGAGGCCACCCAACGCATATTGAAATCCCGGCCACGCGGGCCTTCGGTGCCAGCCAGGCATTCTTCGACATAACGCTGCACCGGCGGCTCCCAGAAACGGCGGTTAGAGGCATTAATCGCGAACTCGCGGGTATCGACCGGGATCTTCATACCCGGATGCGTCAACAGAAACTCGCCCACATCACGATCCAGAGTAAAGCCGTTAACGCCGTGGCCAGTGGTCAGCACCAGCATCGTGGACGAACCATACAGTGCGTAACCCGCACACACTTGCTTGGTGCCCGGCTGGAGAAAATCTTCGGCGGAGGCCGCGCGACCCGCAACCGGCGCGCGCAAGATGGAAAAGATGGTACCAACCGAAATATTGATATCGACATTCGAGGAACCATCGAGCGGATCGAACACCAGCAGATATTTGCCGAGCGGGTATTTCTGCGGAATGGGATAAACATCATCCATCTCCTCCGAGGCCATACCGGCCAAGTGGCCCGCCCACTCATTGGCACGAATCATGATGTCATTGGTAATGACATCGAGCTTCTTCTGGGTCTCGCCCTGCACATTCTGCGAATCCAGCGCCCCCATGGTGCCCACCAGTGCGCCTTTGTTGACCGCGTTGGCGATGACCTTGACGGAGGTCACCACATCATTGAGCAACGAGGTAAAGTCGCCGGTCGCACCAGCGACATGACGTTGTTCTTCGATGATGAATTGGGTCAGCGTGGTTCCGGTATGCATGATGCGCCTTTCTAAAGGTTGGATATTTCGACAACGGCCTTGATTCTACTCCTGCGACCAGAATTTATTGTGCGGAAAGACGATCCTCACGGGTAAATGCCCACACCCGGTTGATGCTGAGGATATCCGCCTTGACGCGCATCGCTTCACTAAAAACAGGAAAGGGGGCGGCCGTCTCAACGATATGGATCGCCGCCGCGTCGAGAATGCGCGATCCGGAGCTGCGTTCGACCTCCACCTTGAGCAGACGCCCGTCGGCACCAATCTCTACATTGAGCATTAGGCTGCCGTAGAGTTTTTGCCGTCGCGCCGCCTCGGGATAGTTCAGATTGCCCACCCGTTCCACCTTCATGCGCCAGTCTTCAATATAACGCGCAAAGACATACTCTTCGGCCCGCGCACCGATGAACATCCGCCGGGGGCGTTGCTGATATTCGGATACCTCGGCCTCAATGCGACCCATTTCCCGCGCCGCGCTCAAACTGCGGGCCGCCAGGCCCGGGGCTGAGGTCTGGGGCGCAAGGATGGCGACGGGTGGCGGCGTGGCATATTCGGCCCGTGCCTGAGTCAGCAACTGCTCCACCTGATGTTCCAATGCACGCACCCGCTGCTGGATCGGTGGCGTATGCAGCGGTGCGGGGGCTGTTGCCAGTGCGGGCTGGGCGACCACGGCTTGCGGGCCACGCGCAACCCGCGCTTCGGCCGTCTGACCTCCGGCCTCGTTTGCCGCCTGGGCTAATACTTCGGCCTTAATCGGTTTCGCGCCCGTCGGGCGATGCAGCAAAACCACATCCAGAGACGGATGCGCGGATTCGAGCAAGGCCGGATTAACGGGTTTTAAACCCACCGACAGCCCCAAAAAAAGCGCGTTATGAATCAGGGCAGAGACCCCCATGGCCAAGGCCAGTCGGTCAGACGCGCGGGCCTTGGTGAGCCACGCGGTCAGTCCACTCAAGCCAGCACTCACGCTTCTGGTGGGGCTAGCGATGGCTCGGTCGTGAGAGTGGCTTCGTACTGACATGGCACCTCGATATCCAGCAGATCGGGCGGACCAAATTGAACGCGTACACGGTCGCCTGGGTTCAGGGCCGGTGCGCCGGTCATGCGCAATACCAGCGGCAGACCGTCGATGCGTACCAAATTTTCCCGAATCACGCTCGCCTCAGTCGCGCTAACGCCCTCCTGGGTCAGCCAGCGTAAACACCAGTAACGCTCCATGCGCCGCTGATGCTCATTGTACGCATCGTACGCCAGTTCAAAACCGCGCAATACCGCAAACAATCGCGTGTCATTTTTCGCATAGGCTGGCGGCTCACCCCGCGTCACGGCGAGGATCTGACGCTGGTTGACCAGATCCACATAACGGCGCAACGGCGAACTCGACCAGGCGTAATGATCCAGCCCCAACCCCTCGTGCGGAGCTGCCTGCAACTGCATGCGCACCTTACCACCTCCCTGCACGCGATAGATGCCAGGCACGCCGGCCTCGTCCAACAACGCACCCCAGCGGCTGTTGGCCAGGATCATCAACTCAGACACCAGCTTGTCGATGGGATTACCGCGCAGACGCCGCTTAATCTCGACCCGATCGCCCTCGACCCGGAAGAGGTAATCGTGACGCTGTACCTGATCGGCCTTGCCGCGTACCGCCTCCAACTGCGTTGCAAAATTCCACAGCCATTCCAACTCGCGGCGGAAAGCGTAATCGGGCACCTCCGGGTTTCCGATGCTGTCCTCATTAAACAGCGGCTCCAGCGTCTCATGGCGCAAATTTGCCGCGATGGTGACCTGATCAACGCAGGTTTCGACGCTGCGGATCGAATAATCCGCACCGACCTCAACATACAGCGACAGCGCCGGACAGGCACGCCCCTCAGCCAAGGTATAAGCCGAGACCAACGCATCCGGCAGCATAGTGATCTTGTGGCCGGGCATATACACAGTGGACAGGCGCCCAGCCGCGATCCTGTCCAGATCGGATTCCGGAGCGATCCCCAGCGCCGGGCAGGCAATATGTACGCCCACACGCGCCCCGCCGTCGGCCTGAAAAATCACCGAAAAGGCATCATCAATCTCGGTCGTTTCGGCATCGTCAATGGAGAAGGCCGGCGCATCGGCGGGCGGCAGATCAGGCGGTGGCGCCAATTCGGGCAATGCCGGAAAACCCGTCCCCTTGGGAAAGTGCTCCAGCAAAAAACCTTGCAGATGAAACTCGTGCGGACTGCGAATCGCGCCGCACTGCTGAAAAAGGTGCAACGCCGACTGCCCACTTTTTGTGCAAGCCTCATCCAGTGCCTTGTACAGCAAAGTGTTCTTGTCCGGCCGATGCAAAAGCACAAACACCTGACCGACAAACGCCTCCGGCAAACGACCGGCAAGCAGATCATCCACCCAAACCGCCCGTTGTTCGGCCTCGCGGGCGCGGCGCTCCAGCCCCGCCTTGGCCGCCGACAATACCTCGGCAGGTGCTGCGCGATAGCGCCCCTTACCCTTCTTGTGAAAATAGATCGGCGATTCGTGCAACTTGAGCAACACGCCCCCCGCCTCGGCCGGCGTTGGAGTATGACCCCAATAGTCCGTAGCGATCACCTCGAAACCAAATTCGTCCGTGCCCGCCACCTCCCATAAAAAATCAGGGTCCAATTCAGCAGCCAGGGCACGCGCACCTTCAATAACCTCGGCCGGCACGGGGGCAGCAAAGCGTAACAACACATTCGCTGCCTTCAGCTTGCCGCGCTTGCCAAATTGCGACTCAATCTGCAGCGCAGCCGATGTTTCGGACAAGATACTGCCGACCTTAATATCGCCATCTTCTTCGTAAATCAGGTACATATTCAAAACTCTGCAATCTGTGAAAGGTGGTCGGCAAAGCGGGTAAAACCATGATCTCCACCCTCAAAAACGATCTGCCTAGCCCCCGTGAAGTAAGCGACCGCTTCGCGATAATCCAGTACCTCATCACCCTTTTCAACCAGCAACCAGTAACGATCAGGACGAGTAATAGCGGCCACCTTCAAGGCCTGCAACTCTGCCAAGTGTTCAGGACCAAAGAGGTATTCAGAACCGTCATGCCAATTCGTTTGTGTGCGACCCACTTCGCGCGCCAACTTTTCGTCGCAGGCCACGCAGGGGTTGACAAGCACCGCCTTCAAACCATGCCGCTCGGCCAGCCAAGTGGCGTAAAACCCACCCAGCGAACTGCCGATCAGGGTAACCGGTGTAGCGTTATCGACAATCAACCGCTCACACAAGGCCATTGCCTCGGCTGGCCGCACCGGCAAATCGGGGCACTGCGCCGAAACGCCCCGTGCGTCCGCCCAGGCCAAGAGCTGGCGCGCCTTGCCGGACTGTGCGGAGGAATTAAAACCATGTAAATACAGCAGCATCAGACCAAGGCCTTCAACAACATCTCGTGAATTCCACCAAAACCGCCGTTGCTCATCGTCAGGATGTGATCACCGGCATGCGCCTCCGCGACAATAGCAGCAATCATCACCACCAAATCGGTGTAAGTGTGTGCCTTGGCTGCAATGGGCCGCAGGGTTGCAGCGACATCCCAATCCACACCCCCGGCATAGCAATAAACGCGGTCAGCCAAGGCCAGGCTATCGGGCAACTGCGCCTTCATGGTGCCCAGCTTCATCGTGTTGGAACGCGGCTCCAGCACCGCGAAAATGCGCTGACTACCCACCTTGGCACGCAGGCCCTCCAGCGTAGTGGCAATGGCGGTAGGGTGATGGGCAAAATCATCGTACACGGTCACGCCGCGCACCACGCCGCGCACCTCCATGCGCCGCTTCACATTTTCAAAGCGCGACAGGGCCTCACAGGCCATGGCCGGCGTGATGCCCACATGACGCGCCGCCGCGATTGTCGCCAGTGCATTCTGGCGGTTATGTTCGCCCAGCAGAGACCACCCCACACGGCCCACCTTCTCGCCGTTAAACCGCACATCAAATTCGCACGGGCCGTCGGCAGCGGCCTGCCAGCCCGCTGCGCTTCCAAAACGCTCCACCGGCGTCCAACACCCTCGGCTCAGCACCCTGTCTAGGCTTGCCTCGGCGCCGTTGGCAACAATCAATCCCTCGCCCGGCACCGTGCGCACCAAATAATGAAACTGCGTCTCGATGGCCGCGAGGTCGGGGAATATATCGGCGTGGTCATATTCCAGATTGTTCAGAATCACCGTGCGCGGCCGGTAATGCACAAACGTGCTGCGCTTGTCGAAAAAGGCCGTGTCGTACTCATCAGCTTCAATAACAAAGAACGCCGAATCAGTCAGCCGCGCCGAGATGCCAAAGTTTTGCGGCACGCCGCCAATCAAAAAACCGGGATTAAGGCCCGCGTCCTCCAGCACCCAAGCCAGCATCCCCGAGGTCGTCGTCTTGCCGTGGGTGCCCGCCACAGCGAGTACCCACTTATCTTTCAGCACCTGTTCGTACAGCCATTGCGGTCCGGACACATAGGGCTTGCCGCCATTCAGAATGGCCTCAATCAATGGCTGCTTGCCGCGCGTGACGACATTGCCAATCACAAACAGGTCCGCGCCAATATCCGCCTGTGCGACATCAAAGCCCTCGATCAGATCAATGCCCTGCGCCTCCAGTTGCGTGCTCATCGGCGGATAAACATGGGCATCACAGCCAGTCACAGTATGCCCCGCTTGCCGCGCAATGACGGCAAGTCCGCCCATAAAGGTACCGCAGATGCCAAGAATATGGATATGCATAAGGAGAGGCTGAGAAAAAACAGTGCCATGATAGCCGATCAGCCCGAGTGAACGGACCCGTAGCCCCTCCCATTCGCGATATGTCATGGTCAATGGTTATAATTGCGGCCGATTTGTCCCATCGTTCACCCCTGTTTCCCATAAAACCATGATCCATCTCTCTCCCTCCCCCGCTGTCAACGCCACCCTATTCCTGCTCCTCAGCTTTTCGCTGGTGACCTGGTTTCTGATCTTCACCAAGACCTGGTCACAGTGGCAATTGCACACCCTGGATGAGGATTTCCGCACCCGTTTCTGGGCTGCGGCCAACTTGATGGAGGCCGAGAAGGCCGCACAGGGAAATGAGGGCAGCCTAGCGCGCCTGTTTCGCGCCGGCACGCATAGCCTGCGTCAGGCCGACAAGGCCGGGCAAAGCCTGCAACTGTCGGGTGACCGGCAAGACATTCTGGAACGCGGTCTGCGCCAGCAAGTTCAGATCGAACAACACCGCCTGGAATCCGGCCTCATGGTCCTGGCTAGCATCGGCAGCACCGCGCCTTTCGTCGGTCTGTTCGGCACGGTTTGGGGAATTATGACTGCGCTGCAAGATATCGCCCGGGCGGGAACAGCCGGCCTGGATGTGGTGGCCGGCCCGGTAGGCGAAGCCCTGATTGCGACAGCCATCGGTATTGCAGCGGCCATCCCTGCGGTCTTGGCCTACAACTACGGGGTCCGCAAGGTCCGCCTTATGGTGGCAGACCTTGAGCGCTTCGCCAACGACTTCCTGCATGTTGCGATGCGGACCGACTACCGCCTGAAGGACTGATATGGCCTTCCGCACGGACTCCGAATTTACCGCGATGAGCGAGATCAATGTCACGCCGCTCGTCGATGTGATGCTGGTCCTCTTGGTCGTTTTCATGGTCACCGCCCCGCTGCTGATGCAGTCGGTCTCGGTCAAGCTGCCCAAGACGGCCGCCGTTGCGCCCCTAAAACCCGCCGCCACGCTCGAACTCAGCCTGACCAATCAGGGTGACATTCTGCTTGGCCGGAGCAAGATTGCAGCGCACACCCTAGAGACCGAGCTCAAGGCCCGCTATACCAAAACCCCGGACGCCGCCATCCGTCTGCGTGCCGACGAGCGCGTGCCCTATGGCCAGATCGCCCAGGTCATGGCCGCCGTTAGCCGTTCCGGCTTCCAGAAGGTAGCGCTGGTCACGGCCACAGGTCCTGCAGCAGGGACTAAAACCGCGAAGTGATCCCCATGCCTTTCCAGCCTCACCACCGCTGGTCGGCGCTCTCCAGCGTCGCCCTGCATGGGCTAATCCTCGCCCTCCTGATGCGCCTCCCCGAGCCAATTCCAGAGCGCCCCCCAGAGGTTGAGGTCACGCTTGAACTACCACCGCCGAAACCGCGTACCCGGGTCGCCAAGGCCGACCACAAGCGTCAGCCGAATAAGAAACTTCCGGCCAAGAAATCCCGCAAGGCCGAACCCCACACCCTGGAGGCCCGCTGGGAGCCGGACAAGTCCGTCGTCAAATCCCCTGAGACCACGGCATCCGTACAACTTCCCGCCGTGCAGGTCGAGCCGGTCACCGCTGTAACACCCGCCCCTGCTGCCGCTCTCGCGGCCACCCCGCGCCAGGCTGCGCCCGAACCAAACAGCGAAGCGCCCACGCCCGAACAAGCCACGGCACCGTTGCAACCCACTCCGGTTGTCGCAGCCACCCCCGCGCCAGCCACCACAAAGGTGCCGTCAGCCGAGGCCGCCGCACGAACCGAGGCCAGCAACCAGGTCGGTGAGGGAGGCGAACTCTCCCTGCCAAGCAGTGCCTCCAGCCAAACCAGCCGCAACGGGAGTGCGGGTCTCAACACAGCTGTGGCAGAACGCCCCGGCGCTCTGGCCCATCAGACCAGTAGCGGCTCTGCCACCCTGTCGCAAAGCGCCCAGCGTGCTAGCGCCGCCAATGTTGAACCGGGCCGGCAACTCCGGGCCGCCGATACCGCAAACACCGTTCAACCGACCGACCAACGCGCCAGCACGGGTGGGGGCGGTTCTGCCCTCAGCGGACAGAACCGACGCGCCTCGGCCACCGGACAGGAACCCACAGAACCCCGTCCGCTGCGCGTCGCCGGCTCCGGAGGCCGGACCGCAACCCAAAACACCCAGGCTGACGGCCAAAAGGGTGAGCGCGGGGCACAACTCGCTGCCACACCCCAGACGGCACGAGGCACCACAGTGGGCGCTGCGGCAGGTCCCGCATCCATATCTTCCCACAGCACTACACCAACAGTTCCAGGCCTGACCGAGACCACTCCTGGGAAGCGCGGCCTCGCCGAGGAACCGACCTCGTTACCCGGCATGATCATGTCCTGGGCACGGGGCCGGTCGCCTGGTGGCTATAGCGTAACGCCACCCATCCCGACCGGCGTCGATCAGATGAAGATGGCCACGGCCCTCGCACCACGCACCACCACAGGAGAGTCCATCGGAACCAGCGCACCCGCCTGGCAATCCACTGCACAACGGGCCGGATCACCCCTGCCCGGTGAGGGCAAAACAATCCGCATGGCCACGCTTGAGATCGGCCCGGCCCGCATCGGTCTGGACACCGGACGCTTCGCCCCAACCCAAGGCACTGCCGCAGGATCGACGGCCTCAAAACCGAACCCCTCAGGGGGCCCCAGCGGCAGCGGCAGCGATGCTGAGTCAAGCCAGGCCGGCTTGCGCGCATCGGCCAACCCGATCTCGAACCAAACCGGCGGTCTGGCGCGAACCAGCGGCGGTCAACGTACCCAGGCTGCCGAACAGGATAGCGCCATGACGGGACTGGAAACCACGGCCGCCAACACCTTCTGCAAACTCCCCGAGGCCAACGATACCAATCTCCTCAAGGCCGCCAAGGGCGCACCTCGGCTAATCAAAGGCACACCGATGTTCAACCCCGTCTGGGTGCCACCAGGCAAACTAATCCTACGCGTCCATGTCCTGGCCAACGGCGAGCCGGCCCAAGTCTTGGTCAAGGAATCCAGCGGCAGCAACATCCTTGACGACGAGTCCGTCAGCCAAATCCGATCCGCCCGATTCCAACCGGGCGAGCGCGACGGGCGGGCCACCGACTACTGGGTCGATCTGCCGATCACCTACAACAAGCCAGGCTTCTTCGGTTTTAGCGGCGCCCCCAACACTTCCAATAGCACACCCTGACGAGTCCCCGATGAAATCGCTGCGTACCCCTCTTCTTATCGCCGCCGCAATCGCCACCTGGACGGCCAGCTCACCCGCGATGGCCAACCAGACCCTGTCCCTGGCCAACCTGGTCCTGCGCTACTACAACCAAGCCGCCCAACAGGGCGACCCGGAAGCGCAAAACCGCCTCGGCGTCTTGAACGATCAGGGCCAACTGATGCCGCAGAATTCTGCCCAAGCCGTAATCTGGTTCCGGCGTGCGGCCGAGCAGGGCTACCCTCTGGCGCAGTACAACCTCGGCCTCCTGCTGTTACAAGGACGCGGTACGCCCGCCGATCCGACCCAAGCCGCCACATGGTTTCTGAAGGCCGCCGAACAAGGCTATCCTGCAGCGCAAGAACAGATGGCCTCCCTCTATGATCAGGGTCTCGGAATCAAGGCCGACCCCACGCAAGCTGTGGCCTGGCTGCAGAAAGCCGCCCAAAGCGGCGATCCCACGGCACAAAATGCCCTCGCCTTGCGCCTTTTAGAGGGCCGCGGCATCACCAAAGATGCCACCGAAGCCGTGCGCTGGATGAGCCAGGCCGCCGAAGCCGGACTCGTCGTGGCGCAACACAATCTGGGCGTGATCTATCGCGAAGGTCAGGCCCCCATCGCCCGCGATCCGGCCCTCGCCCTCAAGTGGCTGAGTGCTGCGGCCAACCAAGGTTATATCCTCGCCCAGAACAAACTCGGCTGGCTACTAGAAAAAGGAGAGGCCGGGCCGGCCGATCCGGCCACGGCCCGCACCTGGTTTCTGAAAGCCGCCGAGGCCAACGATGTAGACAGCCAATTGCACTTGGCCCAGTTGGCCGAGCAGGCACGCGCCTGGTCCGATGCCTTGCACTGGTATCAACGCGCCGCCGCCCAGAACAACGCCATCGCCCAGAATCAACTCGGCCTGATCTTTCTGGATGGCAACTCGGCCCTGTCCATCCCACCCGATTTTACCGTCGCGCAGGCCTGGTTCCAGAAGGCCGCCGCCCAAAACAACGCCGATGCCTTGGCTAACCTCGGCATCATGGCCGAAACAGGAAAGGGCTCAGTCATTGATCTCGTCACGGCCCGCACTTGGTTCCAAAAGGCCGCCGATCTCGGTCACCCGCTCGCTCAGACCCGTCTGGGAACACTCTATCTACAACAAAATCAACCGAATGACGCCGCGCTCTGGATGGCCCGAGCGGCCAAGGCCGGTTATGCCCCAGCACAGAACAACCTCGGAACCCTGTTTGAAAAAGGTCAGGGCGTTGCCAAGGATGCCGCGCAAGCCGCATCGTGGTATCGCAAGGCGGCGGACCAGAATGACCCCAGTGCCCAATTCAACCTCGGCCTCCTCTACCGTGACGGAGTTGGCGTGGCACGCAATGAAGAGACGGCCCTTGCCTGGCTCCAGAAATCAGCCGAACAGGGCCACGCCAAGGCACAATTTCACCTCGCCCAGATGTACGAGCGCCTGCTGGAGAAGGCCAAGGCACCCGTCCAGGCACCGGCCGCACCCGTGACGACCCCTGCCAACACCCCTGCGGCCATACCAGCGGCTAGCCCAACGCTGACACCACCTGCATCGCCTGCTGGTCCGCGTGATAACTCGACCGCACCAGCGGCCCACACGCCGCGTTAACGAAACCCAGCTCGGTGGCCAGGGCGCGGAGTTGCTCAAATGCCTCCGGCGGGGCAAAACGCTCCACCGCGAGGTGATGCGGCGAAGGCTGCAGATACTGCCCGATAGTGAGCATGTCCACGCCGTGGGCACGCAGATCGCGCAACACGGGCTCCACCTCATCCTCCGCCTCACCGAGGCCGAGCATGATGCCAGACTTAGTGGGCACAACCGGAACGCGCGCCTTGAAGTCGGCCAAGAGCTGTAGCGAATGGGCATAATCCGCGCCCGGACGCACCGCCCGATACAAACGCGGCACGGTTTCCAGATTGTGATTCAGCACATCCGGCGGGTCCGCCGCCAGAATCTCCAGCGCAATCTCTAGGCGACCACGAAAATCCGGCACCAAAATCTCGATCCGGTTCGTGGGCGATTTAGCACGCACGGCCCGAATACAGGCAGCAAACTGGCCCGCACCACCGTCGCGCAGATCGTCCCGATCGACGCTAGTGATCACCACATAACGCAAACCCATCAACGCCACCGCCTCGGCCAATTTTTCGGGTTCGTCAGCGGAAGGTGGCAGAGGTGTGCCGTGGCCGACATCGCAAAACGGACAACGCCGCGTGCACAGGTCACCTAGGATCATGAAGGTAGCCGTACCGTGGCTGAAGCATTCGCCCAAATTGGGACAAGCGGCCTCTTCACAAACGGTATGTAGATTGTGCCCGCGTAGCAGCGCTTTGATGCGGCTGACCTCCGGCGTCGCAGGGGCCTTGATGCGGATCCACGGCGGTAAGCGCAGGCGCGGCTTGGCCTCGACCTTGACGGGGATGCGTGAGACCTTGGCAGCGCCTTTATGCAGTACGGGATCGGCCATCACAGCCCTTGTCACCACAAACGAAAGCCGGCATTGTAGCCGACATGGCCACCCCATCCCTCCCCATCACCCTGTTGACCGGCTTTCTGGGCAGCGGCAAGACCACCCTGCTCAACACCCTGCTACGCGCCAGGCCCCTCACCGCCGTGGTGATGAACGAATTCGGTGCCGTCGCCATCGACCACCAATTACTGGAAGAGCAACGCGGCCCGCTTGCCTTGCTGTCCGGCGGCTGCGTCTGTTGCCAGATTCAAGGCACACTGGCGCCAACCCTGAAAAACCTGTGGATGGAACGGGCCAGCGGCCGCTTGCCGCCCTACGAGCGCCTGATCATCGAGACCACCGGCATTGCCGACCCCGCACCCATTATCGATACCCTGGTCTCCGAACGCTGGATCGCGGCGCGTCATCGTCTCGATGCCATCATCACCGTGGTGGATGCGCAACTTGGAGCCGGACAACTGGCGGTACATTTTGAGGCCGAACGGCAAGTCGCTGCCGCCGATCGATTGCTGCTAACCAAGACCGATCTCGCCAGCGCTGCCGAGACCGACGCCACCCGCGAACGGCTAATCCATCTGAACCCGGGCGCCGAACAGATCGTCATGACAAGCGGACAGATTGATCCTGACACCCTCATCGACCTGGATGCCTGGCGCCCACACGCGCGTCCGGAACAGATTTCACGCTGGCTGGCCGTGCCCCGTTTTACCCCCGTCAAGACCTCGCGCCTGGTCGCCCCAACAGCGCCCATCCCCCCCGGCACAGCCCACGGGGAGCGCATCCGCAGCTTCAGCCTCCACTTTGATGCCCCGCTCGACGAAACCGCACTGACCGCAGCCCTGAATCTGCTGCGTAACTTCCGCGCCGAGAACCTGCTACGCATGAAGGCCATCGTCAACCTCAAAGACCACGACCGTCCTGTCGTCCTGCATGGCGTACAACATGTGCTATACCCCCCTACCGAACTGGCGGCCTGGCCCGATGCCGACCGGCGTAGCCGCTTCGTCTTTATCACCGCCGACCTAGAACCCGAATTTGTCGCCCAACTGCTTAACAACTTTACGGCCGAATTCACAGCCCCTGCGCAAATCGTTACAAACTAGGCTAATCTTCCACCCCATGAAATTTACCCTTGACACCTTCCGCGCCTGCACCAACCGCCGCGTCACCCTGCTGGGTATGTCCGGCGTAGGCAAGACCTATCTCTCATCCCTATTGCGCCGCAATGACTGGTTCCACTACTCCGGGGACTACCGCATCGGTACTCGTTATCTCGACGAACCCATCCTCGACCTGATCAAGCAGCAAGCCATGCAGGTGCCTTTTTTGCGCGCCCTGTTGCGCAATGACTGGATCGGCATCAACAACCACATCCGCATTGACGATCTGGGGCCGGTAATGTCTTTCGTCGGCAAACTCGGTAACCCGGATCTGGGCGGTCTCTCGCTGGAGGAGTTCTCACGCCGCCAGGCCCTCTATCGCGAGGCCGAGATCGCGGCCATGTTCGATGTCCCTGAGTTCGTTCGCAAAGGTCAGGAAATCTACGGCTATCACCACTTCGTCAACGATGTCGGCGGCAGCTTGTGCGAGCTTTTTGATGCGGCTGACAACAATCGCGTCATCGACCGCCTGGCCGAAAATTCGCTGATCCTGTACATCAAGGTCACCACCGCCGAAGAAGAAGAAACCCTGATTCGCCGCGCCGTATCCGACCCCAAACCACTGTATTTCCGCCCAGCCTTCCTGGCCGAACATCTGCCCGTGTACATGACCGAGAAAGGTGTCGATTATGTCGCCGAGATCGACCCCAACGACTGGGGCCGCTGGATCTTTCCTCACCTGTTCCGCTCGCGCGTACCGCGTTACGAGGCCATTGCCAAGCGCGGTTACACCGTCACCTCGCAAGAGGTCTCGCAGGTACGCGATGAACACGATTTTCTGAGCCTGCTGGAAACCGCCATCGCGCGAACCCAGGACTGATATGCCGCTCGTCGCTCATTCCGGACTGCCCACCTTCTCTCGTCTACGCGAGGCCGGTGTCACCGTGCTGTCCACCCAACGGGCCGACACCCAAGTGATCCGCGAGCTGCATGTGGGCCTGCTCAACATGATGCCGGACGCAGCGCTGGAGGCCACCGAACGCCAATTCATGCGCCTCGTCGGAGAATCCAACCCAATTGCACAGTTTTATGTTCATCCCTTCACGCTCGACGCCCTCCCGCGTGGCGAGAAAGGACGCGCGCATATCGACGCCTATTACGAGACCTTCGACCAGATCCGCGCAGCCGGACTAGATGCACTCATCATTACCGGTGCCAATGTCACTGGCGAAGACCTCACCATCGAACCCTTCTGGAAACCGCTGATCGAGGTCATCGACTGGGCGATGGACAATGTCACTTCCACGCTCTGTTCTTGCTTGGCCACCCACGCTGTAATGCATTTTCGCCACAACCAACCGCGTGTACGCCAAACCAACAAGCGCTGGGGTGTATTTGAGCACCGCGTGATCGAACCGCGCCACCCGCTGGTAGCCGATGTGAACACCCGTTTCGATGTGCCACATTCACGCTGGAACGACATCTCCGCCGCGCAGTTTGCCGCCGCTGGAGTACGCGTGCTGGTAGAAAGCCCAGAGGTCGGCGTCCATCTGGCGGTTAGTGGCGACGGACTACGCACCGTGTTTTTTCAAGGCCACCCCGAATACGACACCATCTCGCTGCTCAAAGAATACAAACGCGACGCACGGCTGGCAGCACGCGGAAAATTTCCGGCCTACCCCCCTTTTCCTTCACGCTATTTCAATCGCCATGCCCAGGCTGTGCTGGATGAATATCGCCTGCGCTTGCAAGCCACCTACGCTTCCGGATCGCCCGAGCCAGCGTTCCCAGAGGCATTACTGCTGCCGCACCTCGACAACACTTGGCACGACACCGCCGAGGCCATCATGGGCAACTGGATAGGCTGCGTCTATCAAGTTACCCACGGCGAGCGCGCCAAACCCTTCATGGATGGCATCAACCCCAACGATCCACTGGGGCTGGGGTGGGGTTAACTCAAAACAGTATTGGCTTTTAAAACACTCGTGGCATAATCGCGCGGCTTTTTCCTAACCCTTACCGTCCGGAGGCCATTGTGGCAAAAACTGCAGCAGACAAAACAGTCGCAAAAAAGACTCCCACGACTAAGGTGGCCGCAAAACCGACTTTGGCCAAGGTGGCAGAAAAAAAGACAGCTTCCAAGGCCGCGCCAGTCACCAAGCCCGCCACAAAAGCCGCTGCAAAACCGACCACCAAGGCCGCACCATCGACGGTCAAACCGGCTACAAAACCAGCCGCTAAGGCTGCGCCTGCGGCCAAGTCTGTTGCGAAGAAGCCTGCGGCCAAGGCTGCGCCAATCACCAAGCCCAGCACAAAAACCGCTGCAAAACCGACCGCTAAGGCCGCACCATCGACGGTCAAACCGGCTACAAAACCAGCCGCTAAGGCTGCACCTGCGGCCAAGCCTGGCAACAAAGCTAGCGCAAAACCTGCGGCCAAGCCTGTTGCGAAGAAGCCTGCAGCCAAGGCCGCGCCACTCACCAAGCCCAGCACAAAAGCCGCTACCCAAAAACCCGCTCGCGCCACCCAAAAACGCGCAGAAGCACCTCGTAACACACCGACTGCGCCGACTACCCCCAAACGCATAGCCGCGCGCATCAAGCCTCTGGATGGATCCGTTTTGACTGAAGCACAATTACTGAAGATGTCCGACAAGGACTACATGAACGCCAAGCAACTTGGTTTTTTCAAGGCCTTGTTGACCCGAATGAAGGACGATATTCTCATCAATGCCCGCGAGACTGGCGAACACCTCAAAGAAAACGAGACCTTCGCCGACCCTAACGATCGTGCCACCGTGGAAGAAGAAAACATGCTGGAGCAGCGGGTGCGCGACCGTGAGCGCAAGCTGCTGAAAAAGATCGACCAGTCTCTCGCCCGACTCGAAGATGGTGAATATGGCTATTGCCTGGAAACGGGTGAACCGATTGGTCTACCGCGCCTCCTAGCTCGTCCCACCGCCGAGCTCTCCATTGAGGCGCAAGAAAAACACGAGCGTCTCGAAAAGCTGTTCGCCGATTGATCTCGGCCGCCATTTTCCCCACGCGGCCAGTACGGGCCCACGCATGAACCTAGCGCAACGGTGTCTGGTGGGTCTCGTTCGCGCCTATCAGATCGCGCTGTCGCCCTATTTCGGCAGCCAATGCCGTTTCACGCCGACCTGTTCGCAATACACCCGCGAGGCCATCGAAAAGCACGGCGCACTCAAAGGCACCTGGTTGGGCATCAAGCGCATCGGCCACTGTCACCCGCGCCACCCCGGTGGCTACGACCCGGTGCCGTAAACACCCCCGTATCGGACAAGGGAAAAGTTCGTGCGAGAGCTGCGCCC